>JAKALI010000289.1 GCA_021813195.1 Pseudomonadota bacterium | reverse complement strand
CCTTGGTCTTGCCGGCACCAGTGGCCATCTTGACCACGAAGCGCGGCCAGGCCTCATCGAACATATTGGCCGACACGGCGCCGGAGGCATCGAAGCGCAGCAGGTCGAACTTGTCGCGCGCGCCGCGCACCTCATAGAGCCAGATGACGGTTTCGACCGCTTCGCGCTGCGCGAAGTAGTAGCGGAACTGGTTTTGTGTGCCGTCTGCTTGTTCGATCATATGGCTGGTCTCGAACCACCAAGCCAGCAGTGCGCGTGACGTTGACGAGGCGCCCGCATAGTCAGTATCGCGCCATGCTTTTACCTCTTCCCGTACTTTCGCGACCAGTGGAGGCAGCAGCTTTTCATAAGCTGTACTGCGTAGTTCTTCCGCTGCCGGGAACCAGCGCAGGTCTGGGGGCAATACCTCGTAGGGAGAGCGTGGGAAATTCGGGTGCAATGCCATATGTTTGGAGTTCCTCTTTCTTGTAGCGATAGCGCCGGGTTTTCGACAAACGCCACGGACCGTTTTACTGGTGTTCCATGCTTCGCGCACGGATACGCCGCGTTTGCGTAGTTGCCGGTAGCCTGACCTGCCCCATTGCTTCCAGATAGTGCAGCGTAACTTGCGCCGCAGCCGTTTGTCGATGTCGCGCAGAGGACCGGGACTCAGCACTTCGGCTACGCCGAAGTATATTTTCCAACCAAGCAGAATTATTCTCAGCTTTGCCACGATGTCGGCCAAACGGTGGCCTCGGATGTGGCGGGTCAGTTCTCGGATGCGGTCTTTGAGTTTGTCGATGGCTTTGTCCGCCACCTTCAGTCTGGCTCCGTTCTGGCTGACCGTAAATCGATGAATCGGTCGACCACGGTGGGGAGAAGAAAACCCCACACTGCTGCTCGTGGACGAAATTCAGACGCTGGTCCTATGTGTCCGACGACAACCCGTATTCCAAAGTGCAGTCCATTACGCTTTTTGCAGCCGAAGCCTCCAAACAAAGCAGAACGATTGAATTACCTGGTTTTATCGGTAACATAGATAATTATCTATCATGGCAATAAAACAGGATAGAAATGGCCAAAGACCCCTGGCACTACCCGCGAACAGCGTTGGCCGATCAATACCTGAAAACGCTGGGCATCGGACTCAGCAAGAGCTTGGTACTCTTTGCCCAGCGACGGATGGGGAAAACGGAATTTCTCCGTAAAGACCTGCTGCCCGCCGCCGAAAAGGCCGGGTATATCACCATTTACGTGTCCCTGTGGGAGTCCAGAGAGGATCCCAAATCGGTATTGCTCGATGCCATCCGAAAGGCCGCGGAGGGAGAGGGCATTATTTCGGGCGTATGGCGCCGGTTGGGCCGACCGGGATCAAAAATAGGTGTCGGAGCCAACGCGGGTACAGTAGGCGCACAGGCATCATGGGAACAGGGGACGGCAGAGGCCAGCGACCACATGCTGGATCTCCGGCAGTGGATGAACACGTTGGCCCAGAAGAAAAACCCCACACTGCTGCTCGTGGACGAAATTCAGACGCTGGCGGACGAGAGGCGGTATGGCGCACTGGTAGCTGCCCTGAGGAGCGCCCTCGACAAGCATGGAGACCAAATTAAAGCGATTTTCACTGGGTCATCAAGCGAAGGCCTGCGGCGGATGTTTCAGATGGAAAAGGCCCCGTTTTTCCAGTTTAGCCATCAGATACCCTTTCCCCAACTGGGGCCAGAGTTCGTGCAGCACATGCTTCGCGCCTTTGCGAATGCGACCCAGCGTCAGTTAAATGAAGCGGAGGCATGGCAGGCGTTTACCGATCTGGCGCTGGTGCCAGAGCATTTCCGGTTGATGATGGCGAATATGGTCCAGTTGGGCAGTACCGATATCGCCACCGCACTAGAAGAGGTCAAAACGGCCATACAAGAATCGGCCGAGTACCCCAGCAAATAGGCGGAGTTGACCTCCATCGACTATGCTGTGCTCAACATAATAGCTGAAGGCCAAAAGCCTTACGCGCAAGAAAGCCGGGAACTCATCGCAAAGCGTATGGAGATCGCCGCAAAAGGCGTAACATCAGGCGTCATTCACGGAGTATAACCAGAATGTGCGCGAAGGGCGTAATCGCCACCACCGGATGCAGAGAATACCTGGTGGAAGGCAGGGGATTCGCCGCATGGATAGAACAAGCGGTACTGCACAACAGAGGCTGATCAAAGCGGGTAAGATGATAGCCTGGCAATAGTAGACAGGCCTGTTTCAAGCAGCCAATCGTGTGCCCGTGCATCTGGTTTTGTGGGGCCCGTTGTAGCCGATGAAGTGTCATTTTCGCCTGTGCGCGTTCCGAAACCACCAATGACGGGTTAAGACTGATTGCAGTCATTCAGCAGTGGAAAGCAAATGACCCAAAGCGGCCATTCAAGGTGGGCACCGTCAGTACGGGCAACCGTGCTTATCGGTTGCCACACTCAGCCACTGCGGGTAGTCTGCTGAGCACCTGTATCACGCTGGAGCAACCGTGGCGATCGACACACTTGAGCGAGGCGACTTGCCATTTCCGCGCTCGCTTCCGGAATTCCAGCGCCTTTTTCCAGATGATGCTGCGTGTGCTGCGTACCTTGTCACGGGCCGGCAATATGGCGCCATTTCAAAGTGTGTGAAATTGGGTTTTGAACGGTGTTAAGAATGGGTGTTTTTGGCTCCTTTCGTAATGGTGTTTTTGGGGGATTCTGGGAGCGGTCTGGGGGCGCGAAAACTATCGCCTTCCAGGATCAGTCGATAGGCGCCGTGGCGTAGCTGATCCAGTGTGGCTACCCCGAGCATGCGGTTGGCCGGGAAGGCGTCCCCCCTGTCGGCGAAGTCGAGATTGCTGGTCAGCATGGTAGAAACCCATTCGTAACGTTCGGCGATGAGGTCGTACTGACGCCAAGGTGCGTCGTGTGGAACCTCTGGCCGAGGTTGAAGCCTGGATCAAGGCAAGCAAGCTCCTCGCGGCGACGTCTCGAAGCCGGATGTCCACCTGCGAAGAACCCGCCCTGTTCGGACGGGTTCGAGTGAGGAGTGAGGCCGGCCACCGCCCTATTCTGGCGCTTGGCGCTCGATGAGTATTCGGTATGGCTCCTCGAGATTAGGTAGCTCGTTGCGCCGAGATGGCCATTCATCGGGCAGGCCAGCGATCGCGCGGAACCTCGGATAGAGATCTCGCCATCGATCGGGATCAATCTTCGAGAGGGATTCTTTGGCTTGTCGAGAGATGCATCGCGGCGACCAAATCCGGCCGCGTTCGTTTATGACGACCACCAGCGACCGATGCGTAAAGGCGCTGGTGTCCCCACCGCGTCCGCTCGACTTCCCCCTATGATATTTTTGGAGCTTGATCGCGACGACAAGACTTCTCTCGGACAGCTTGAGCAATGAAAATAACGCGTAGCGGGTAACGAGTAATCGGTAGCCGGTATCACTCCAAGCATACTCACCCCTTCCGCCCTCAGCTCCCCAGGCTTCGGCGCGATATGCTTTTGTCCCATCCATAGACCAGTGGCGTATCACCTCATCATCCGCGACTGTCCCTAACAGGTCTCGCGTCCAATCTGATGGGAAGGACCTGTCGAGTGCGGTGGCGGCACCGTAGGGATCATGCCGATCGAGCTGGCGCTCGGTGTTCGGTGTCGTTGCGATCCATGGCTGAATCGTATGGCCGTCGCCGCCGAAATGACGGGTGATCTCATCTTGATCGTCGGGCAGCCATCTAAAGAATGCTTCGTCTGACAGCAACGCCATGACCACCGCTCGCGCATCGCTGGCATTCGCCAGTACGCTCTGAAGCGTGACAGTTGTATTTGGCCCGATCGACCAACGTCCCGCAACCGGGAGCCAATCTGCCACGACCTTGCCGTCCATCAGGCCAAGTAGCGGTGCCAGCAGATTGCTATCTTCGCGGACTGTGCCGCTCCCACCGCTCTCCGGCATGGGCATTTCCGCTTCTTTGGTAAGGTCAAGCGGAAACAGATCGGTGAGATCGGCAAGCCAGAGACCGTCGCCGCGTGACAGCTTGTGTTCCCTCAGGAACGCTGCCCAAGCATCGCCGCTCCAGTCCTCGCCGACGACCACCCGTGTCGCCAGCAGATCGCCGGCAACAAGCATGAGGGCATGCCAGCCGAGATATCCCCCATACCGATCTCGGTCGGGAACGTATCCCGACGACCAAGATTCGTCATAGCTACTGCTGCGTGGGCAATCGTGCATTGCTCGAACGTTTGTGTCCCATCGCCGTACCCAAGCGTTGATGCAGTCTTCCACCTCCCAGCCTGGACAGCCGAAGACATGGCACAAGCGCTCAACCTGATATTTGTTGAAGTTGTAGTCGAGGTGAAAGCTATCCTCTGGTCGCGGCAAGGCGTCTGGCCTGGGGGCATAGCGAAGCTCGCGACAGTCGGCTCTTGGAGCATTCGGATAAGGCGACCGGTTTGCCGGGACAAGTCTGGCGATAAGAGCTTCCCGCTCTTCGGATGCCAGTGACTGCGCAAGCTCACGAAGTATTTCGATCGCGAACGCACGGATAACGACGTGCGGAAACTCAGCGGAAAAGGCGACTCGCTCGAAGAAGGTGCGATGGGGGGCTAATGCGGGAGCAACGTCTTTCGCTACGCGAGCGAGAGCTATCAACAGCCAGAGCTTGGCATGCATTATGTAAAAGGGCAGCTTCGCATCGCCGAAGGGCAAGATCCAGGCAGACTCAAAGCGCTCGATCAGCCTTTCAATCACCTCGAAGCGTCCGGCCGCCGCCAAACGCCTTACCGCATGAGCAGCGCGCCAGCGCTGTGCTGCAACTGAATGGCCAAGCCTCGCCCACACGAGCCCCGCTACGAATGTCGCCTCGTCGACCGGGACCGTAAAACGAGCGTCCCACGGTCCGTCTCCCACTTCGGACGGCAGCTTTTCGCCTGTATTCGCCAGAAACCGTTCGAGCCCCCCCGCAATTGCGCTGGCGCTGACTTCAGGAGCCAGCCTCGCGGCGAGCGCAAGCCAGGCATTACCGCCAAGGCTATCTGCAGTGCTCCGGAGTGCCGCAACTACGTGCTCGACAAGGGTTGCGCGGTCGGCATGAAAGTATTGCTTCAGCCCCTGCCAGCCGCCCCATGCGTCGGTGCTAGAACTGGCGAGCTCGGCAGCGTGCTTGGTCGCCAAGCGCAGCCCCAAGTCAGGCAGAGCATCGCGCATAGCCGCCGACGACTTACCCCACTCCTCCAAGTGATCGTCTAACGCGTAAATTTTGTCAGCAAGTGTGGCGGCCGTTGCTTCAACGACTGCACGGACGAACCCGAGGCGCTCGGCGGGAGAGCTTGCTTGCTTGGCCAAATTGATCAATGTCCGAACTGGCCAGCGCCGTCCAGACTGGTCAATCTCCTCGTCGAGTATCTGACGGTCGATGACGTCTGGTTCCGTGAGGTCTATCGGGAAAACGGTCCGCAGCTCTGTCTCGGTTGACAGGGATATGTCCTTTTGCGATTCGGGTTTGGGTCCAACGCGAGCGAGCAGGCTCGCGATTCGGGTTCGCGCTGTGGAAGTTGCAGGAAGACTGCGCTCAGCAAGGTCATGAAGTCCTTCGATCGTCGCCCTAGCGGGAGACAGTTGATCATCACGATCAATCTCGACCAGGAGTAGGTCGAAGAACCACTCCCGTCGCGCTTGAGGAAGGCGGCTAATGACCGCTGACGCGAAGTCCGAGATATGCCATGTCCACGTTTCGATTGGAGCAGCCAAGCCAAACAGCGCGACGGCAGCTTCAGACGAGAGCTTCGAATCGCGAATGAGGACAGTTAATGCAGGACCAAGTGACAGCCCGAGCCGAGCGGTATCACGATCGTCTAGCCGCGCCAGCGTTGCTAAAGATCGG
>JAKALI010000288.1 GCA_021813195.1 Pseudomonadota bacterium | reverse complement strand
GACCAACTCACCAAGGAGGGACCGGAAATGGCCATCACGTCGGAGCAAATGGTGAAAGATCTTCGCCTCATGAACGAGGCGGTGTCGCGGACGGGTGATTTGCTGGACGGCGAGACCAAACAGCAGTTTCGGGAAGCCTCGTCGCGGTATCTGGAGACGCTTGCCAATCGGCTCGACCTGCAGCGCTTGCAGGAACGCGGGGTCGAGCAAATGACGCGGGCGGAGGTCGCCGCCATCGCCGGCGTCAACGCCGAACGTCTCATCGAGCAAGCGGACGCGATTCGCCTGCGTGAGGGGCGTGAAGCAGCCGACGCTGCGCGCTTTGCCGATCGCGCTGTCGGCGCCGAACGCCGTGAGGAAGCTGTGGCGGGACTCGATCCGACGTCGCAACGCGAGCTGCGCGCCGAACGGGCCATCGTCGCAGGGACGGAGCGCGCGGCCGCGAAGGTGGCGCGCGAAGCAGCCGCTGCGACTGACGCGGCTCGAGCGATCGAGGAACACCCGGCGCAGCCGTTGCCAACATCCTTGATTCAAACCGATGCCTTGGCCAAGCTGCGGGCTGAACAGGAAAAGATCGTTCTGGAGCTGGAGACCGATAAAGCCGAAGTTCAGTCGATGAAAGGCCAACAGCTGAGATGATTATCATACGAATGTTTCACCGATTGGGCTAAGCATCCGCGGATCGCTTGCGCAGAATTGACCGCATCACGTTCAGTCGCGTGGCAGGCGATACATTTGCTAAAATACGCTTATCCGCCGCATCATGGCTGTCGACTTAGCTTCTCTACCGAACGAGTAGCCACGAACCAAGCTTGCTGCCGAAGGCGCGCGCCGCAATCATCGCGACGAAGGTAAGGGACATGACCGCGATCGTCTGATGATGACAGCCAACGAACGCCTCAGCCAGAAAAGCGGGGGGCTGGAAAAACCCGTACCATGGTGCGATCCAGAAGAATCCGAGATAGATCAGTGGGCCCACCAATGAGAGTTGGTTGCGCTGGTGGACCATGAATTCGAGCATGGCTACGGCGAAAGCTCCGAAGACAGCAACTCCCAGCCGTACGGGTATTTCAACGGCACAGGATAAAGATGCGGATGTTCCGGTCAGCCGTTCGAGCGCGATTACACCAAAGAGTCCGGCTAAACTGCCAACGAGGAGGTATGCCCCTTCCGCAGCGATCGTCTGCGAAGTCGCGGTCCCGGATGCGGCTATGGGCGTCGCTAACGGCGCTGCAAATGCAAGTGTTGCAATAAGGGCAATCGCCAAAGCATCATTGATGCCGATGGCCGAAGCGGCAGTTGCAACTCCATGAGATACGAATAGAGCGAGCGCGACCAACAGGCCGCGACGGCTTCCGCTTGCGAGGTGAGCTGGCAGTTCGGACGCGCTTTTCACCAACGCTGTCCCCCAATTTTTTGTGTGCCAACGAAGCCCAAGGGTAACACCATTCGATTCCGCTGTTCATGCGAAATAAATGACAAAGATTGCGGCGCCCATTCCGCCGAGAATTCCGATCTCTGCACTCTCGTATGCAGGATACGAGAGTGCTAGGTGCGCAGCCGTTGCCATCGCTATGCCAACAATGCCGGCCCAAATTGCTGCAACCACAATACGCAAGCGCATCTGAACCTCGGCTGGGCCCGGGCCATCGGGCTCACACCGCCGCCCGGGACGGCATGCGAGCGCCCCATCCCGACCAATCGGTTCAGAGGAGTGGCGGCGATGCTATTCGCGCGGCTTCGCATCTTGAAGGATGGGGCCAGACCAGAGCGTTGTGTGGGCCGTGTCCATGTGGGTCACAGATAGGACGCGGCACTGAGCTACTTCGTAGTACCAATGGCCTCGGCTGAACGCTTGTTTGCGATGCCACGCTCGTACCAGTCCTTGCTTCCATTCACGATCCGCACGACTGACAACATGACAGGCACCTCAATGAGAACGCCGACGACGGTCGCGAGGGCGGCTCCCGACTGAAAGCCGAACAGGGCGATCGCCGTTGCGACCGCGAGTTCGAAGAAGTTCGATGCGCCGATCAAGGCAGAAGGGCCGGCAACGCAATGGGCCTCTCCGCTGGCACGATTCAAGAGATAAGCGAGCCCGGAATTGAAATAGACCTGGATCAGGATCGGCACCGCAAGGAGTACGATCACGAGCGGTTGCGCAATGATCTGCTCACCCTGGAATCCGAACAACAGAACGAGCGTCGCCAGGAGTGCGATGAGAGAGAGCGGTTGTAGGACCGCGAGAAAGCGCCCGAGTGACCGCTCTCCTCCCGAGCCAAGGATCGACCGACGAAGGATCTGGGCGAGCGCCACAGGCACGAGAATGTAGAGCACGACAGAGATGAGCAACGTATCCCAAGGTACGGTAATTGCAGAGAGTCCCAGCAGAAGACCAACGATGGGAGCAAAGGCCACCACCATGATCGCGTCGTTCAAGGCGACTTGGCTCAAGGTAAAATGGGGCTCGCCGCGGCAAAGATTGCTCCAAACGAACACCATCGCCGTGCATGGTGCGGCCGCCAGGATGATCAGGCCGGCGATGTAGCTGTTGATCTGATCCGCCGGAAGATATGCGCGGAACAGATATCCGATAAAGAACCAGCCCAATGCCGCCATCGAAAACGGCTTCACGGCCCAGTTCACAAACAACGTCACGCCGATGCCGCGCCAGTGGCTCTTGACCTGCGCGAGTGCTGCAAAATCAATCTTGATGAGCATTGGAATGATCATCAACCAGATCAGTGCCGCCACGGGCAGATTGACTTTAGCGATTTCAGCCGCGCCAATGATGTGAAATACATCTGGAAGAAAATGGCCGAGGGCAATGCCGACGATGATGCAGAGTGCGACCCAAAGGGTCAGATAGCGTTCGAAGGTTGGCACGTCGAAATCTCCCCGCGGCTAGAAAGGGTGGTGTGGGTGGAAATGGCGTCAACCAGCGTCTTGAGCGGCGCTACCGCTTGCGGATTGAGCGAATAACAAACCCGGGGGCGCTCGATTTCCCCAATGATGATCCCGGCGGCCTTCAAAATCTGGAGATGTTGCGAGGTCGTCGACTGGGCCAGTCCGATATGCTCGACCACATCACAGCCAACGCAAGTCGTCCGCTCGAGGAGCATACGGACGATGCCGATCCTCGCAGGATGCCCCAGTGCCTTGGCGATGCCTGCGAGCTGCTCATCGAGCTCGCGCTCTGGCAGCGAGGGAAGGTGCGTAACAGCTTCGTTCACGTGAGTTCCATTCATCGTTAATCGACGATTGACGATATACGCCCTTGGCTTTCGCCCATCAACCTCCGGGCAGCAAATATTTGCTTAAGTCGAGACGTCCACTATCTTGGACACAATTGCGTCGGAGTCGACGTGCCCGCAATCTCGACCTTGGCCACCATGAGCTCCGATACATTCACAGCCGATACTGCCGTAGAGATGTTCGCCAGTCTCGCCCAGCCCACCCGGCTCGAGGCATACCGATTGCTGGCGAGGTATCTTCCTTACGGCCTGCCCGCTGGAGATATCGCGCGTCTTCTCGCCGTTCCCCACAACACGATGTCGCCCCATCTTGGGCAATTGGAACGCGCAGGATTAATTACGAGCCGCCGCGAGGGCCGCTCGATTATCTATGCGGCCAAGCCCGCAAAGCTCGGCATTCTCTTCGACGTGATGTTGAGCGAAATGCGCGGCACGGTGCTGACAGGTTATTCCGAAGCGGGAACTGCCGATATCGCCGAACCTACATTTCCTCAGCGCCGGCCAGCCGAGGGCGGTTCAGGAAGCTACAACGTACTCGTTCTGTGCTCGGGCAACTCAGCCCGGTCGATTATGGCGGAATCGGTCCTCAACCGCGAAGGGGCGGGGCGTTTCCGGGCCTATTCGGCCGGAAGCCGGCCCCAGGAGCAACCGCACCCGCTCGCGGTCTCGCTGCTCAATTCGCTAGGTTATGCGACCGAAGGTCTGCGATCAAAGAGCTGGGACGAGTTTGCCGGCCCCGACGCAACCACCATGGATTTCATCATCACGGTCTGTGACGCTGCTGCTGGCGAGGCCTGCCCTTATTGGCCTGGCCATCCCCTCCAAGCCCATTGGGGTATCCCCGACCCGGCATTGGTCGTCGGCACAAAAACCGAACAGCAAGCCGCGTTTCTTGAAACCTATCGTCGCCTGACCGCGAGGCTCACCGCTCTGGTCAATCTGCCGATCGGCTCCCTCGACCTGGCCAGCCTGAAGGGTCGGCTTGCCGACATCGGGCGGATGGAAGGCGCGACCCCTCTGACGCTCTCCGGCCAAGAAGCAGCCTGATCGCAACCATTCCGCGGTGCAACACAGATTTGCGCTTGTGTCAATCTGTCCGAATCTATGGACATATGGACGGAATCCAATTATGACCATGGGCATCTGCAGTCGGATCGGTTCCTCAAATGGCAGCAATGTCCGTCCCTCTCATCATTCTTGGGTCCGGTCCTGCGGGGTGGACGGCGGCCGTCTACGCGGCGCGCGCCGGGCTGAATCCACTCCTCATCGAGGGGATGCAGCCGGGTGGTCAACTCACGATCACGACCGAAGTGGAGAATTATCCAGGCTTTGCCGAACCAGTGCAGGGGCCATGGCTCATGGAGCAGATGCGCCTGCAAGCCGAGCGGATGGGAACCCGCACCGCTGCCGATCATATCGTCGGTGTCGATCTCGACGGACCTCCCTTCACGCTGACTGGCGATTCCGGCGCGACCTATACGGCCGATGCGCTGATCGTAGCGACGGGAGCTCAGGCCCGCTGGCTTCATGTTGCCGGTGAAGATCGTCTGAAGGGTTTTGGTGTTTCCGCCTGCGCGACCTGTGATGGGTTCTTCTTTCGCGGCAAGCACGTTGCGGTTATCGGCGGCGGCAATACCGCGGTGGAAGAGGCCCTCTACCTCGCCAACCTCGCCGCCAAGGTTACCGTGATTCATCGCCGGGACGGTTTTCGAGCCGAGCGAATTCTGCAGGATCGACTGTTCGCTCTTCCACGTGTGGAGATCGTGTGGAACGCGACAGTCGCAGAAATCGTCGGATCGGGTACGCCGCTGGCGGTGACCGCACTGCGGTTGTCCGATGTGACGACAGGGCAAATCTCCGAGCTTCCAGTCGACGGTGTCTTCGTTGCCATTGGCCACGAGCCGGCGACCGCACTCTTTCGAGGCAAGCTCGATCTCACACCATCAGGCTACATCAAGGTCGCACCGGGAACGGTGAGGACGAGTGTTCCAGGCGTGTTTGCCGCCGGTGACGTCGCTGACGAGATCTACCGCCAGGCGGTCACTGCGGCTGGCATGGGATGCATGGCTGCCCTCGACGCGGAGCGCTTCTTGATGACGAGGGGCCTGAGGGATGCGGCAAGCGACGCTATGCGAGCGGCGATCGTCGCATGAGCCAGATTTCGCAGCTGGCAGCACGGCCAGTACCGCCTAGGGAGGCAGACATGAGTAAAGATCAAAAGAGGCTCTTCAACGTCCTGTTTCTATGCACGGGTAATTCCGCGCGCTCCATAATGGCCGAGTGCATTCTGAACAAACTCGGAGCGGGGCGATTCAAGGCATTCTCCGCTGGCAGCCATCCAACGGGAGAAGTGCGGCCCGAGACGATCACGCTCTTGAAGAGTCTGCACTACGACGTTAGCGACCTAAGATCAAAAAGCTGGAACGAATTCGCCAAACCGGGTGCCCCGCATCTCGATTTCGCCTTCACGGTCTGTGACGATGCGGCGAGCGAACAATGCCCGGTCTGGCCCGGGCAGCCGATGACCGCGCATTGGGGAGTTCAGGATCCCGCCAAAGCGACGGGCTCTTCAGCGGAGATCGCGCTGGCATTCGCCGATGCCTATCGGATGCTGAACAACCGGATATCGCTCTT
>JAKALI010000287.1 GCA_021813195.1 Pseudomonadota bacterium | reverse complement strand
GGCTGGCCCCGTTGCCTCGCGGCGAGCGCGGGGGTGCAGGGGGCAGAGCCCCCTGGGTGGCTCGGGGTCGAGTTCGCGGTGGTGGTAGCCGCTGCGGGCTTGCGCGCCATCTTGCCTGGAGTGATGGGTCGCAAAAAATCCAAGCGATTGGCATATGCTTGCCATGCCCACCATTTTTCGGTTCGGTACGTACCGCGTTGCCATCTACACAAACGACCACCGGCCCGCGCATGTGCATGTTGTCGGTGGTGGATGCGAGGCGGTTTTTCATCTGCACTGCCCCGGCGGCCCGCCGGAGTTGCGCGAGTCGTTGGGGTTGACTGCCCAAGAGCTGAACCGCATTGCCGCGCAACTTCGGGCCGAGTTGGCCATGTTGTGCCATTCCTGGAGAACGATTCATGGCGATGACTAAAGCAGATGTGGAGCGGGCCGAGGCTCGCATGCAGGCGCGGCGCAAGGCGGGGCCGCAAGCCGTCGCCGCTCGCTATGAGCGACGTATCGGCCGTGTTGTGATCCAGCTCGACAATGGTCTGGAGCTGGCTTTCCCCCCGCACTTGGCGCAAGGGCTGGAACGGTCCAGGCCGGATGACCTGAGCGAGATCGAGATCACGCTGAGCGGTCTGGGGCTGCACTTTCCGAAGCTCGACGCGGATCTGTACCTGCCGGCGCTCCTGGAGGGCGTCTTGGGCTCGCGCCGGTGGATGGCGCAGGTGATGGGGCAAGCTGGAGGGCGCGCCAAGACGGCGGTGAAGGCGGCAGCGGCGCGCGAAAACGGCAAGCTGGGCGGGCGACCCAGGAAGGTCGTGCCGGTCTGAGCGGGCGATGCGATGGGGCAGGGGTCGTTCGTGCCTCTCGGCGAGCGCGGGAGGCAGGGACACCTGGCGGTATTCACAATCCTTCCAGCCCTTTGTCGATGGCATCGCCAGCGCGCTTTGCCTTGTTCATTGGGTCCTCGAGATCTTTGCGGTGTGCGGCACCAATTTCCTTGATCATGTCGGGCTTCGCGGTACCTGACGCAATCTGAAATTCAGATTTCGATGCCGCTGCAGGGCGTTCTGCAGGACGTGCAACAGGCGTTTTACGGGCTGTGCATCGAAGCCGGTTGGCGGGTTCAGGACGTGATGATGGAAGCCGACCGAGAGACGTTGTGCGGTCCCCAGGGCGTGCCCGACGCCCAGCGCCGGGCGGTGCGCGGCGGGCACACCACCCTCCACCGTTCAACAGCGAACGGGACATCGCCGCTACACATGCCCATCGTCTTCAAGGCCTTCGACGACGGAGATGGCGACTTGTGTCGGTTCCCAGTTTCGTGGTGGCGGCCTGCCCGTCAAACGATTATTTGACGGACAGGGGCAAATATTGTAGGAAAATCTATCTGATGAGGCCGCGGGCGATACGATAGTTGGACAACGCACGCAAACTCGTCGCCAAGGGCTTGGGGGGCGCGCGAGGCGACGGGGTGCCGGCGCGCATCAAGGTGGGAAAGCCGCCATCTAAGTGTTGACACGAAGTGGGTGACCTGTGTCAACGCTCCATGAACCGCCCATTGGAGCAGGCTTCCGAAATGTGACAATTGGCGACACTCCGCCAGTTATGGTTCGCCCATCGGGCCTGAGTGGCAAAGCCGTGGCCAATCAATTCGAGTCAGCACGGGTTGAGCAGTACGACGCGCTTCGCGAGCGGATCGGGCGCCTGTCGGTATTCAACGCCATCCTGGCAGCGATCAACCAGATCATCGCCAAAGCCGACGACGATGCCGGGTTGCTGCAGCGTTTTTGCGATCTCGTCGTTGGAATCCCGGGGGTTGCCCTAGCTTGGATCGGTCGCCCCGATGAAGCCGGGCACTTCACGTTTTTGGCCAAGGCAGGCCCGGCGATTCGCTACCTCGACGGTATCGATATCCGCAGCGACCCCACCGTGCCCCAGGGGCGGGGCCCGGCGGGGCGGGTGTGGCGCGACGAGCGCCCGATATTTTCGGGCAACATCAAGGCAGATGACACGCACCAGCCGTGGGCCGATCAGCTCGCTGCTTTCGACATTCACGCCACCGCGGGGCTGCCGCTATTGCGCGGAGGAAAAATCTGGGCTGTGTTCAGCCTGTACTTGACGTTCGCAGCGGAGTTCGATGCGGAGATGCAGGAGGTGTCCGAGCAGATCGCTTCCGACATCTCGATCGGTCTCGACCGGCTCGATGCCACGCGTCGGGAGCGCGAGCAGTCCCGCATCAACGCCGCGTTGCTGTCCAACATGACGGTCGGGCTTTGCGTCATACGCTACCCAGAGCGCGTGCTTGAGCACGTCAATGCGCGTTTGCTGGAGATGTTTGGAGCCTCGTCTTTCGAGGACATGGCGTCGCGCTCCGTGCTCGATTTCTATCCCGATGCCGAGGCGTTCGCGCGGTTCGATGAACAGGCGCGAACCGTTCTAGCCAGTGGCCAAATCTCGCTCCAGGACGTGTGCTATCGCGGGATCGACAAGCGGCCCGTCCTAGTCGATCTTTCGGGGGTCCGCCTCGATGGCGGCGACGAGACGACGCGGATCATCTGGACCATGGTTGACGTGTCCGAACGCCACCGCCAGGCAGAGCAGTTGCGCCGTGCGACCGCGGCGCGTGCTGCTTTGCTGTCCAACACGGTGGCAGCCATCGACATGGTTCGCTACCCCGAGCGGGTGATCGTCGAGGTCAATCAGGCTTTCCTCGACCTCATCGGTTTTGAATCGGCCGACAGCGTGATCGGATCCTCGACGACGGTGCTCTATGCCAAGGTCAAGGAAGATCAGCGCATGGCGAAACTTGCTCGGCGCATTCTCAAGGAGGGCGAAGGGCGTATCACCGATCTTGAGGTCGTGCGCCACGACGGCAGGATGATCTACCTCGACCTTCACGGTCGTCGCCTCGAAGGCGACAGTCCCGACCATCCGCTGATCGTCTGGACTTCGATTGACGTCACTGAGCGCTACGCCCTGACCCAGGATCTGCGGCGTCTGGCGATGTACGACGCACTGACCGAGTTGCCCAACCGCCGAGCCACTGAGATCCACATTACGCATGCCATCGATCGGGCGCGGCGCAGGGGCGGCGCGGTTGCGGTCGGCATGATCGACATCGACGATTTCAAGCCGATCAACGATTGCTTCGGGCACGAGGCCGGAGACGTCCTGCTGCGGCAGATCGCGCAGCGCATGCAGAGCGCCATGCGCTCGGTCGATTTCGTTGGCCGCTTCGGCGGCGACGAGTTCGTTGTGGTGCTTGAGGGCCTGCAAACCGAAGGCGTTGAACTTCAGCTCGAACCCATCCTGGCGCGGTTCCACGAGGTCGTCGAGACGCCGTTCACACTCGGCGACGTCACAGAACCCTATGTTGCGATGAGTCTGGGATTGGCGCTGTTTCCGATCGACTCGGATTTTCCCGACGCGCTGCTGCGGATAGCCGACGCTGCCCTGTACAAGGTCAAGGAAAACAAGAGCGGGCGGCGGCGCTGGTGGAGGCTGAGCGCTGAGGATAATTCGGACGTTGCCGAAGCGCCGTTTGATGCGTTCAGCGAGGAATCACAGGCGAATCTTGCCGCGCTGGGTGCGCAGATCGGGGACATCGCTGGCGATTTTGTGGCAGCGTTTCACGATAGCCTTGGGCGCAGCGACGAGGCTGCCAGTGTTCTCGGAGCGCTCGGGACAGATGAGATGAACCGCCTTGTGCGCAAGCATGAAGACTACTTTCGCTTCCTGCTTGCCCCGTCAACGCTAGCGCACCATATCACTGAACGAGCCAGAGACATTGGCTGCATACACGCTCTCAGCGGCATAAGCGCCGCGCTGCTTGGCAATTTCCAAGCCACGTACCGCGAGCTGTTGCGCAGGCATCTTGAGCCGCTGAGCATGCACCCACGGTCGCGCTACCGCACTTTGCGCGCCGCCGATGAACGCCTGCAAATCGAGATGCATGTCGAGCTCGGCGCCATGCAAAACGTCGCAGATGAGTACAACGCCATTTTGACTCACCCCGTGACTGGCCATGATATCGCTGAGCGGCTGGCTCACGAACTGCACGTCCTTGGGGAACTGCCGGGCATTTTGGCTGCAGTGATTATGCGTCCGCAAGCCGATGGCGTGATGTACCCAGAAGCTGCGGCCGGGCCGCGCGGCGACGCTGTGCTCGGCGTGGTGCGCAACCCAACCATGGTCCCCACGCTCGATGCCCAGTCGCCAACAGGGAGGGGCTTGTCTCGCGCTGCCTGGATCTCGGGCAACATCGAGCGCGTGGACGCGTGCGATACCGATCCGAGGTCAAGTTCTTGGTCTGTGCATCTGACGCCCATGGGGGTGCGCAGCGTCGTGGCGATCCCGATCCTTGGGCTGCGCAGTCAGTTTGTGTTGATGCTGCTCGGGGCCTACCGCAGCCAGTTCGGGTCGAGCTGGATGCAGGCCTTCCTGCTCTCTTTGCGGGGGCGCTGGGTCGATATGCTCAGTCGGATCTATTTGGAGAGCGAGCTTGCGCGTGCCGACGAACTCTCGCTCTACCGCGAGATGCTTTATGCCCGGCAGTTGCGCATGTTCGTGCAGCCTATTGTCGATACTCGCGACGGCGCGGTGGTTAAAGTCGAGGCGCTGGCTCGGCTCGGGGGAGCAGACGTTGTCGTTCTTCCGGCCCGCTTCCTCTCGGCGTTGCGACCGGTTGACCTCGACGTACTGTTCCGCACCGGCCTCGAACAGAGCCTGGCTTGGCTGCGGGCTCGTCCAGCTAGGGGCCGAGCCCTTGGGGTGTCATTGAACATGCCCCCGTCGACCTTGGTTCACCCGGATTGCGCAACCTGGATCGACCAGGAGCTGCGCCGCGCCGGGGTCGACGCCGAGGCATTGACCCTCGAGCTGCTGGAGTCGCAGGAGTTCGACCGCGTGTCGCATGATCACGCCATCCGAGCGCTCGGGCGCCTCGGAGTCCGGTTGGCGATCGACGACCTCGGCTCGGGTTACAGCAGCCTGAGCCGGTTGGCCAACCTCCCCTTTGACGTGATCAAGGTCGACCAAAGCATCACCTCCGAGGTTTTGCGCGCCCCGGTCAAGGTCCTGAGCTTGATTCGCACGGTGGTGCAGATTGGCGAAGACCTCGAGCGCGAGGTCGTGGTCGAGGGCGTCGAGACTCGCGACGTGGTTCAAGCGGTGACTATCCTTGGCGCACATTACGTCCAGGGCTACGCCATTGCCCGGCCAATGCCGCCCGAGGAATTCGACGCTTGGGAGCAGGCAACCGGCGCGAGCTGGGCAATTGGCGACGGCATTGAGTCCTGGCTCAGCGCCCTAGCTTATTGCTGGCTGTACATGCATAGCGAAAACAGTCACTACCCCACGCCCATCGATCGGTGTCCGCTGACGGGCTTCCTGCTCAGGCATGGTGAGGCCAGCGGAGAGGCGATCTGCTGGCATACCCTGCTGCACGAGGCTGACGCCGAAATCGCTCGGCGTGAGATCCAGGCGCGCCTGATCGCTTGGCTGGAAGCAAAGCTCCTGGAGCAGGCTGGCGAGATGTCGAACTAAGCGTCGACCCTCGCCGCAGGTCGACGTTCCCCCCAGCTTCTCGCGCAGGCGGGCGGGAGCGCCTAAAGTCGAAAGCCCAGCACAGGGCGCACATGATCGCAAAATCCTCAGGCTTCGAAGTGTCGGATCTATGGTCGTTAAAAATTGGCCGAATTGACGTCAAGTTTCAACCTGCAAGAGTGCTTTGGGTGTAATGTTCGCTTAAGAATCCAAGCTAGTCTGATCGTTTCTTGTGGGGTGAACCATGCTGCAATTGTTTCAGGGTTTGCGTGGCCGGCTGTATCTGCTGTTCGGTCTGGTGCTCATTGGCGCGGCTTTCCACATCGCCGAAAACCTGCTTGCGAATTGGAGTGCGTTGCGCTCG
>JAKALI010000286.1 GCA_021813195.1 Pseudomonadota bacterium | reverse complement strand
GATCTCAACTTTAAACACAATCATCCTCCAGCGACTTTCTGCCAGCCCATAACATTCGCTGCGCCGTTTCGTCGCCGCCTTGACCAGGAGGCTCCGCTCGATCCAATCCGCCTACCAGAAGCCGGCCTCGCCACTCCGCCGGCGCTGAACAGGTCGCCGTCGCCGCGGTGGCAAAGATCCTTCTCGGCAATGCGAGCATCCTGCCGATCAATAATTTCATACGCCTGAACCGACCCCAGCCGTCCGACTTTCCTCCGGGCATGCAATCCCTCGCGATCGCTTGCAACCGACAGGCTCCTTCTTTACAACGAAACAATCAAAAAGCCCGTGGCACCGCTTCTCATGAAATTCCTCTGCTTCGTCGGCACCCGGCCGGAGGCCATCAAAATGGCGCCGGTTATCCTCGAATTGTCCCGGCATTCACGAGTTTTGACAGTCTGCTCAGGCCAACACACGGACTTGGCGGAAGAACCACTCAGCTGGTTCGGCATAAAGCCTGACGCAAGGTTTGAGTTAGACCCCAAGGCGAGAACGCTTTCTGGATTGACAAGTCAACTGCTCGTCAAAATGGAGGAAGCGCTCAACACCTTCAAGCCGGACGTCGTGATGGCGCAGGGAGATACGACGACGCTACTTGCTGCCGCCATGAGCGCCTTCTATTTGAGCGTGCCGTTTGCACATGTGGAAGCGGGTTTGCGTACCGGTGATCTTGCAGCTCCATTCCCGGAAGAATTCAATCGCACGGTCGCCGGGAGGATTGCAAAATGGCACTTCTGCCCGACCATCCGCGCCGCGAACAATCTCCAAGCCGAGGGCATTTCACAGTCCCGCATTTTTGTTACCGGGAATACCGGGATCGACGCACTCCGTATTTCTCTTGCGCGCATACCCGCGAACTCCCGCGCGCACACGACCCGGCGCATCCTGCTGACGGCACATCGTCGCGAAAACCAAGGCAGCCGACTCGACTCGATTGCCAAGTCAGTCATTCAACTGACGCACGATTTTGGCGACGTCGAATTCACTATCCCGGTCCACCCCAATCCCGACGTTAAGACCGCCATGTTCAACGCCTTATCGGGGTTGCCGCGCGTTCAATTGCTCCCACCCCTGACATATCCGGAATTAATTTCTGAAATGAACAAGGCCTATTTGATCCTCACCGATTCCGGCGGCATCCAAGAGGAGGCACCTTTTCTAAAAAAGCCGGTCCTTGTCCTCAGGGATGTCACCGAACGGCCCGAGGCCGTGGAGCTTGGCGTTGCGCGAATGGTGGGAACGAATAGCGACAACATCATATCTGCCACCGCCGAATTGTTACGTAACCCCGATACCTATAGAAAAATGGCAAGCGGAGCATCGCCCTATGGCGATGGCTATGCCGCCGAGCGAATCCGAGCGGTCTTATTAGGCGCCGAGATTGCCGGCCATGGACAACCAAGGGCCGGCTCATGACCGATACAACGCGCATTTACATTGGCCTGCCGGCGTATAACGAAGAAATCGCACTACCGCGCCTGCTTGCCCGAATTCAACAATGGGCTGCCGCTTCCGGCCGGAAGCCGACCGTCGTGCTTTACAATGACGGAAGCACAGACTCGACCCCGGCCATCGGACGCGAATGGCAGCAGCGCAAAGAGCTTGTCCTTTTGACGTGCGACCAAAACAAGGGACTCGGCGTCGGCCTCAAAACCTTGATTGATTATGCAACGGATACGGCGAACGCTAACGACGTTCTGGTGATCATGGATTGCGACGACACGCACGATCCCTCACAAATTTCCGAGATGCTGCGGCACCTGGACAACGGCGCCGATGTGGTCATCGCCTCCCGTTTTGCCACGGGCGCAACAATTCGTGGCGTTCCTCTCCTGCGGCGTTTCACCGCGCTTGGCGCGGCAGCGCTATTCAAGCTCGTTCATCCGATCCGGAACGTGTGGGATTACACCTGCGGATACCGCGCCTATAAAATCCAGGCCCTTAGACGGGCAAAAACTCAACATCCAACTCTGATTTCGGAAACCGGCTTCTCTTGCATGGTCGAACTGCTGCTGAAATTGCATTCCGCCGGCGTCCGTTTCGCAGAAATTCCGCTGCGTTTGCGATACGATCTGAAACCCACGGCCAGTAAGATGCCGGTTGCCAGCAACAGCACTCGACTGTTGAAACTTCTGATCAAGTGGCGCTTGCACGGGTTCGGAAACGCCTAGGCCGCTATTTGTCGAATGACTCTCAGGGGCTTAGTTCAAGCAGACGCCATTCCTTATCGGAACCAAAAGACAACACTTCCCGAATTTTGCCCGCTCTACGCTGCATCAGCATTGCCGCTTCCGGAACGGTAACGGCGACCCAAGCGGGCCCCTTCGCGCTTTCCAGCCGCTGAACACTCGTTTCCAGAATGGGGCCGGTAAGATAAGGCATTACATTCAGGCCAACCCCGCCCGTCCTGTAAATTGGTGCGTGTTCTACGCCCACAACTCTTTCGATGCGGGCAGCGTCGACTTTCGATGACCGAAATTGATTTGGAAAAAACGGAGACGCCCATGAATAGATGAAACAATAGGCAAGAAGGCCCAACAAAATAACCAATCCAGGCGCAACGGTTTCCGGTCGCTTTGCAGCCATGAAGTCGAACGCCATGGCCCCCAAAACAGCAAGCGGCAGCAGCATCGGAAAGAAGTAGCGGGAGTCGGATCCATTCGGCCAAAACAGCATTATGATGCTGGTAATAGACGAATAGAGTGCGATTGCCCGTACGAGCTCCACGAGTTGCCGGTCTTGCCGCGGAATTTTGCAAGATACAAAAAACAGGCCGCTGAACAGAGCGACAGGGAGAGTCTCGGCCAGCAATTGAAGCCCCTCCTTAAAGGGGCCCCTCAAAGGCACTCCTTCGCCCAGGCGCATAAAATGCGCCCATTGCGCTTCGTCTCCCGAAGAATACACGTACCAATACCAACCGAAGACAACCACAGCTGATATCAGCCCGGCAAAGACATATCCGGGAATTTGATTCCACGCGCGGTGCCAAACAATGAAAGCACCAATCCCGAAAGCGAAGTAAGCGAGCGGTTGAGGCCCTTTCAGCAGCCCGGCAAGGGCGAGCGCGACGCCCACAGCGACCCAGCGTGCAAACTTGAGGGAACCCCGGCTATATCCACTCCACCACAGGCAAAATGCACAAAAGAGAAGAACGGCCAGCGGCATGTCGGCTGTGACCAGGACATATGCTCGCTGGACAAGCGGACACGCCAAGAAGAGAGCAACGCCAAGCACCCTGGCGGAATTGCTCGCTCGAAGTGTTTTCAAAAGCCAGTCAATTAGAAAACAGCCGAGAAGCAGAAACAACGCAACGACGAGCCGTGCCGTGATCTGCGACACGCCCCCGAACGGCGCGCTGACCAGGCCAATTATCCAGGACAGCAGTGTTGGGCGTTCGGCAAATCGAATGTTGAACACGTATGGCGTCAGCCAATCGCCTTTTTCCAATGCCGAGCGCGCAATCGAAACGGCGAGACCTTCGTCGCCATTGAAGCCGCGAAACAGGACCAGCGGCAGCGTCAGCGCCGCCCACAGAAACAGTATCGTTGATGCGGGATTCAAGCGCGCAAAAGCCGAATTCCATAGATCAACGAGCCGGAGCGAAGCTCGGTGCGGCCCTAACCAGCGTTCCATTCTCCCCCACCCCGCTTGTTCAATCCAGCAAGCATCACTCTGACGCGCACCGAAGCGCAATCGCGAATGGAGTCACAGCGCCAGCCGGCACAAACCTATTGAACACCTGACCGAGAGGATCCAACCTCGATAGCTGCTCAAGCATATATTTCATCGGCGCACCAAACCCAGCTACCGGCTCGGCAAACTCTTCGGCACCGGCACCCTGTTGGTCAACCATAGCACGCAGCCGCAAGCAGCCAGCACCAGACCGATGCCTCCCAGCAGAAGGGAGACGATGACTCCGTCACCCTCTGGAAGCCCGATATAACGAAATACCAGACTGAACATCATCTCTCTTACGCCCCAGCCGGAAATGGAAATCGGCAACAGCGTGATCAGCATGACGGCCGGGACGAACTCAAATGAACTGAGAATAGAAAACGGTGTACCGATGGCCTTGGCCAGGAGCCAGGCCATGACGACGGCTATCGCATGGATAATCAGCGAAAGGACCATGATTGAAGGCCCGCGGCGAGAGACCAGCATCGATTTCGCGAGATGACTCATTTCGCCCAAATGACGAAACACCATCCATTGAGCCAGCCTCTTGGGCAGCAACTGACTGGCAAAAAGAAACATCACGGCGACAGCGAAACAAGAAGCTGACAGCAACAGCAAGCTCGTTCGCGCGTGCGCATCAGGAATTTGGGCGAGCGACCAACCAAGCCCGCCAATGACGAACAATGTAAGCGACAACAGCCCGAAGAAACGATCCAAGAGTACGGAATAACTGGCACCCACCAAATCGGAGTGCGCCCGGCCAAGCAACCAAATCCGGATTGCATCGCCACCAAAGCCGCCTGGTAGAAATTGGCTAAAGAAAAGCCCAATGTAAAAGAACCGAATTGCTTCCATGTCTTTCATAGGCAACTGACAAAAGCGCGCGATTATCTGCCAACGATACGCCAAGAGCACGCTCTGAAACGCAGCAACCAGCAATGCGCTCAAAATCCAAAACGGCTGCAAGCTTGAAAGACGCGCATCGACATGCGTCAGATTCAAACGGCTTAAAGCCACATAAATCAAAACACCGGAGATTGTCGCCTTGATGGCAAATAAGGTCAGACTTCGCAGAGATTTCGACGATTGCGACATGCGGCGGGCTTATATGTTCTTAGTATGCGAAGGAATGTCGATGCCGCTCTCAATCTGCCACGACTATTTTCGTTTTTACGCTATTAGAGCGCATCATTAGGTCTTGTCGCGTCACACACTTCTCAGCGTTTGATGTGCAAACTTGCTCGCACAGCCGGGGCGTTTCGATTGCAAGTGAACAGCTGCACGCGCGAGTCTTTCTAGCATGGCCGCGATCGAATTAGCAACGCAATGCCCGGCTATACTTGCGAAACCGGAAGTCCCCTGGTTCGAAGAAACTGGCGCACCAAGGTTCAAATCCCGTCCCCTCCACCACCAACTTCGCGCGGATCGACGGCCCCGCGCCGCGCCAAAATTTCACATTGTCGTTCGACTGTTCCATGCCGGTTTTCTCCTTACATTGTGGCGCGGCACGTCACATGAATGCATCGTGGCGCGCCGGCGGTTTGCCGTAGCAATCGCCATAACATTGTTTGCCCAGACTTCCAGAGCATCGAGAACATCGCACGGGCATCGCTCTTCCCCTTGCGGCGCCGCTCTGGTCCGAGGGCACTGCAAACGCGCGTTTCGTCCGCTATGTCGCGGATGTCGTTGCCGTTGATCTCGGAAAGCGGTCGGCCGCGTCGATCGACAAGACCGCGCGGCATCACCTTTAGCTCGTCACTTTCAGGGTGCCGTCCGAAAAACCTGACCTGCTCTGTCCAGCGGCGGATGTTCTGCCTTGCGTGCGGCTCGATAAACGCTACGGCCGCCTGCTTGAACGTCTTGTCCGCAATCGCCTTCGTTTTCCTGCTTCTCAAGCTGCCTCTTGGCCACCACGTCGTGCTTGCGGGTCCGCCTCACGATGGTGCTCGGCGGCGAGCGCCCTTGCCGCCGCCAGCGTCAGCGGCGCACCCATCACCGGTCTTTTTCGGTTTCCCGACCACTGAGGTCGACAGGGCCGAGCATCAGCTTCGCTGCTCTACCGTTTGGGCGCCGGAAACGAAGCTCCTGACTCCTCGCGCCAGGTGGTCGCACAATAAGATATAGACCGCGGCAGCCACCATCACCGATCTCGCGCCGTCATTTTTTTTGGCTTCAATTTCGACACGCTCA
>JAKALI010000285.1 GCA_021813195.1 Pseudomonadota bacterium | reverse complement strand
TTGCCACCACAAAACCCTTCGAGTTGGTAGGAACGAGAAAGGCGCTGATGCCGCCTGCCTTGCGCCCGGCCTTCTCGCCGTCGGTGACAGCGAAAACAATGCACCAATCTGCGGTTGGCGCATTCGTCGTCCAGAGCTTGCGGCCCGAAATTCTCCAGCCAGCGCCGGTCTTGACGGCGCGCGTCTTGATCATGCTGGCATCCGAGCCGGCTCCGGGCTCGGAGAGGCCGAAGCACATCGATGTCTTACCGGCCATCATGTCTGCGAGACAGCGTTCGCGGGCCTCTGCCGTCGCCATGGTCAAAAGTCGGCTCGGACCGAAAGCCCAGTGAGCAATGACCCAAGGGATGATGACGCCCTGCCCGCCGAGTCTGCGATAGATCGCTTCCCAGGCCACATAATAGGTTAGGTGGCCCAGATTGCCGCCGCCGATTTCCGCGGGCGCGCACATGGTATAGAATCCCGCCTGCGCCGACAGCATCCTTATTTCCTGGATCAGCGCGCGTGCTTCGGTCGAATACCGGCCGCACTCGTCATAGAGCAGGCGCTGGTCCTCAATCAACGCACGATTGAGTTCGATGCGCGGAACGATCTGCGCCTCGACGAAGCGCAGGACGCCGTCCCGCACATCCGTTACCTCCTCTGGAAGACCGAACGCTACTCCTGTCATGTGAAAATACTCCAGCCGCGATTGGTCCGCGAGGCGAAGCTGATGCGCGCAGTCGTCTTCGTCATATCAACCTCCTCGCCGTTCCGCCCATTTGGGTTCGGCCGAGTCCAAGATCGCTTTCCTAGGGTGGCATTCCCGTCATCGAGGCGACTGCTGACATTGCACGCGCCGGACGCGGGTCGAAAACGATACATGCAGTTTCGGCACCTTGAAAGGTTTTCTAACTTATGTTTGATTCTGAACAACGTAGCAAACTATTTGTGCATCGGGAGGCGCGAGGATGAGCGTCCAAGCCGGGCCTGAAATGGCCGCGATCGGAGCCATAAAGGCCAACTACTGCCTGACGGACGAGCAACGTCAGATTGTGAATCACGTTGACCGCGTTTCGCGCGAGGTACTGTATCCACTTCAAAAAAAGATGGACGCCGAGGAATGGTGGCCGGAAGACCTGTTCAAGCAGATGGGCGAGTTAGGCCTGCTCGGCATTACCGCGCCTGAAGATCTGGGCGGCTCGGGCCAGAACGAATTCACTCAGGCGCTTGTTTGCCAGGTGATCTCCAAGTGGAACCCGGCCGTAGCCCTTTCGCACGGAGCGCATGACAATCTTTGCCTCAATAACATTCTGCGCAACGGGTCGGAGCAACAAATCAAAAAGTATGTGCCCGGCCTTTGCAAGGGCGAATTGGTTGGCGCGCTCGGGCTGACCGAGCCCGGAGCCGGATCGGACGCTCTGGGATCGATGGCGACGACGGCGCAACGCGACGGCGACGACTACGTTATCAACGGATCGAAGATCTACATCACGAATGGACCAATCGCCGATGTCGTCCTTCTATACGCCAAAACCGACAAGTCGAAGGGCGCCAAGGGTGTTTCGGCCTTCATCGTCGAAACCGACAATCCGGGCTTCAAGGTGGCGCAGAAGCTCGACAAGATGGGCTTCCGCGGATCGCCGACAGGGGAATTAGTCTTCGAGGACTGCAGAGTTCCCGCCTCCGCAATGATCGGGGCCGAAAATACCGGCACGTCGGTGGTGATGAGCGGGCTGGATCTGGAACGCGCAATGGTGGCCTCGATCTGCGTGGGCATGTCCGAACGCGCGCTTGAGCTGGCGCTTGACTACGCCAAGATCCGCGAACAATTCGGCAAACCTATCGCCGGTTTCCAGATGGTGCAGTCAAAACTTGCCGAGATCTACACCGAAGTCGAGACCGCCCGCGCCTTCGCCTATCGGGCGCTAGCTGCCTGTGTCGGCTTGCCCAAGGGCGCCGGCGGCCGCGGTGAGATTCACAAGCTGACCGCAGCAGCCTGCCTGTATGCCGGCGAGGCGTTCAACAAGGCCGTGACGAAGGCTTGTCACATCCACGGCGGCTCGGGTTACATGCAGGATACCGAAATCAACCGCCTGTTTCGGGCGAACAAGCTTTTGGAGATCGGCGCAGGCACCAGCGAAGTGCGCAAGATCATCATCGCCGAAGAGCTGCTGCGCGCCTGAGAAAGATACCGGACATGAAAGTGCAATTGCGCAACGAGCCCAGCCGGCCGACACACTATCTGACAGAAGAGCAGCAGGCGCTGGCCGATCAAGCCCACAGGTTCTT
Source organism: Pseudomonadota bacterium (assembly GCA_021813195.1). The sequence goes on along the minus strand of JAKALI010000285.1, from coordinate 3,638 downwards.
CTTTTCCGAGTTCCATTGTCTGAACGCAGAGATGGACGACACGGACGATCTCCCGCGGTCGGTGTTTCCGAAACTCGGCGAGATGGGCTATCTAGGGCTGAATGTTTCGCCCGAATATGGCGGGGCGGGGCTGGACTTCACCTCGGCGTGCGTCATAACCGAGGAATTGTCACGCGCTTCCGCCGCAATTGGGCTCAGCCATGTCGCGCATGATAATCTCTGCGTCAACAATATCTACCGTAACGCAAATGACGTTTTGCGCCGCAAATATCTGCCGGGCCTTTGTAACGGAACGATGATCGGCGCGCTCGGTCTGACCGAACCCGGCGCGGGCTCCGATGCGCTCGGCTCAATGCGGACCACAGCGAAAAAGGACGGGGACCACTACATCCTGAACGGGTCGAAAATTTACATCACCAACGGACCAATCGCCGACATCGTGCTGGTCTATGCGAAGACGTCCCCCGAAAAGGGCGCCAAAGGCATTTCCGCCTTCATCGTCGAAACCGACACGCCAGGCTTCGAGGTGGCGCAGAAGCTCAACAAGATGGGATTCCGCGGCTCGCCGACCGGCGAATTGGTATTTGGGGATTGCAGGGTACCCGCGAAAAACATAGTAGGCCAGCCGGACCGCGGCGTGGCAGTGACAATGTCGGGGCTGGATCTTGAACGAGCCATTGTCTGCTTCAATGCCGCCGGCATTTCTCGCCGAGCGTTGGAGATATCGATTGACTATGCCAGGACCCGTCGACAATTCGATAAGCCAATTGCGAGCTTTCAGATGGTTCAGGCGATGCTGGCCGAGATGTACACCGAGATCGAGGCAGCTCGCGCCCTCGCGCTTCGAACTGCTGCATTGTGCGAGGGGCTCGAGGAAGGCCAAGGCGGCCGAGGCGAGATTCACAAGCTGACGGCCGCAGCGATATTCAAAGCCGCGGCGGCGACCTCTTTCGTCCTTGATCGCGCGGTGCAAATCCACGGCGGATCGGGATTCATGCGCGACACCGAAGTCAACCGTCTCTACCGAACGGGGCGCGTGCTCGAGGTCGGGGCGGGCACACAGGAAGTGCGCAAACTCATTATTGCCGGCGAACTTCTGAGGAACTGAAGCGTGGCGTATGGCACAGAAAGCAGTAGCGACGCGTTTCGCCCTCGACCTCCTGCAAGGGCAGGCGGCTATCGTGTCCGGCGCGGGCTCGGCCGTCTGGCCCCGGCAGCGACGTCAAGGAATCGGCCGAGATGACCTTCGCCGGCTGCGTGATTATGCCCGAAGCAACTCTGGAGCATGGAATGATACAGGAGGTCGCGTGCATCGTGATCTTACGACGGTGGCGCAGGAGCGCGCAGCCGTAATCGCTGCTGCGCCGCGTCGACAAGCGCCTAATGCATGATGCGGAGCGCCCTGACCTGCAAGATTTCCCGGACGTCGCCGCCGTCTGTCAGACGCTGATGCGTTAGATTAATGAACGCCACGGGGCCACTGCCGCATTCTTCGACAACCGAAAACTGTTGTTTTCTCACCTCTGACGGATCGCCACTGCACATGACTGTCTCAGACCGGAAGAAACTGGATCAGATTGCAAGGATGTGGAACCATCGCGGGCTCGGTTTGATCAGCGAGATGAACCTAAAGATCGAAAAGGTCGCAACCGATGGCGTTCTGGTCAGGATGCCCTACAATCCTTCTTTCTGTGCTGATGAAGACGGGAATCTGCTGCATGGCGGGGTGCTGACCGCCCTTCTCGACAGCGTTTTCGGGCTTGCGAATTTGGCGGCGATCGACCAGATCAGCAGTATGGCCACCCTTGATCTTCGTGTGGATTATCTGCGGCCAGCCAGATCACGAGCAGACGTTATCGTGCGCGCCGAATGTTACCGGCAGACCCGCCATGTCGCTTTCAATTCAGGGACGATTTGGTTCGACGAGCCGAGCCCGGTCGAAGTGGCCCGCGGTGCTGCGAGCTTTGCGCTCACGCGGGGCGAGGGAGGATTTCTTGATGCGATGACCCGGAGCAGGACTTTCAAATGACATCGGAGATTTTGACCCAGCAGCTCGGAAAGATTCCGTTCTTCCGGTTTCTTGATTTCAAACTTGCCGAGATCAACGAGACGCACACGATCGCGACAATGTCCTTCGCCGATCGGCTGATCGGCAACCCGATCATGGAATACTATCATGGCGGGATCATCGCGAGCTTCATGGAATCGATCGCCGCGATCAGTGTACAGACAGATCATGATGCGCAACTGCCCAAACCGATCAACCTGACGGTCGATTATCTGCGCCCGGCGGTCAAAGGACCTTTGGTGGTGAAGGCCACCGTGACGCGGAAAGGCAAGCGTATGGCGAGCGTGCGAACGGTCTCCTGGCAGGAAGATCAACTCCGGCCCGTGGCCGAAGGGTTACATCATTTCCTTGTGGTCTAAGCCCTTTTCCACAGTCAGCGACTATGTGGTCTTCAAGGCTGAACCGCTGGTCGAAATGCCATCCAGAAGCATTCTGATGAGCAGCTCCGTGAAGGCGATGAGGGTGTAATGTCCTCGTTGCCGCCCCTTTGCAGGATCGAACCATTCGATCGTCCAATTCAGTGCCCCCAACAGAAATTGCCGCAGCGGGACCACCTGTATGTCCGAGCGCAAACTCCCTGCCTTCTGCGCGGCTCGCAGCGTCTGGTCCCAAACTTTGGCGTATTCGTGTCGCATGGGCCGATGGCGCGAGCGGATCTCTTTGGACAGCATTCCATAGTTACGGACATTGGCAGATGTGAACGCGCTGGCGCGGAAGAGATACGCCAGATGCACCGTGATCGCGATCGCGATCCGGTTTCGCTGGTCCTCCTTGTCCGGCCAGCTGGCGATCGCTCGGCGGACCCCCCTCAAGAGATCACGCAGACCCACGTCGAGAATTTCGTCGAGGATTTCCGCTTTGGAGCCAAAATGATAGTAAACGCTGCCGGCCTCGAGTCCCGCTTCCTTCGCAACGCGGCGTATTGTTGCTGCGTTGTGCCCACTCTCCCGCAATATCCGGGCGGCGGCGTTCAAAATAGCTTGCCGGGTTCTCTCCGCCTTGCCACCTTCTTCGGGATCATCCGGCAAAATACCGAAGGGCTCGACCGCGACATCGATAACTGGCAGGTCTTTGCTGCACATGCCATCAAGCAACAATTTTGACAGGCGTTCTGACAGCACGCTGACGGGATAACGCGTAGTATCGTACCATTCCGTCGTCCAGTTCATGGCGCCGAGAATGAACTGGCTGACCAAGATCACAGAAATGTCCTCGCGCAGCTCGCCAGCGTCTTGGGCCCTCTGCAAGAAAGATCTCCAAAGCTTCGCATAGGCCTCTCGCAGAGGCCTATGGTGCATGCGACGCTTCTCAGTCAGTATTGGGTAGTTCCTGATGTTGGCCGATGTAAAATCGTTTCTTGTTAGAAGAAAATTTAGATGGATATCGACAAGTCTGGTGAAATTTTCTCGAAACGAAACATTATTATTTTCGAAGGCCTCCGCTATTATCTTGACTTCGTTGTATAATTGTCGGACGCCAATATCTAGCACCTCATTAAGGATCTGATATTTTGATTTGAAATGGTAATAAATACTTCCAGCTTCCAGGCCGGCCGTGTCAGCTATCCGCC
>JAKALI010000284.1 GCA_021813195.1 Pseudomonadota bacterium | reverse complement strand
TGAATCCAATTCGAGTTCTGCGCTCCGAGCGTCTGAGTGAGGCCGGTCATGTGGCCGCCCATCTCCAACGCGAGCACGGGGAGTGACAAGGCCAACCCGATCCAGAACCGGCGCGTCATGTCGGCGAGTTCGGTGTTATGGACGTGCTCGCCGGTGACCATTTCCGGTTCGAGCGCCATGCCGCAGATCGGGCATGAGCCTGGCCCGATCTGACGGATCTCAGGATGCATCGGGCAAGTATAGATCGTGCCTTCGGGCACGCTCTCGGCAGGCTTGGCACTCTGCGGCGTCAGGTATTTCACCGGGTCGGCGCCGAACCGCTCGCGGCATTTGGCTGAGCAAAAATAGTACGGCTGGCTCGCGTACTCGGCCCGGTACTTGGCGCTCGCGGGGTCCACCATCATTCCGCAGACGGGATCCCGAACCTGACCGGGATGGGCAGCAGTTCCATTGTGCGCGTGGTGATGGTCCTGGTGACTGTGGTGGCTTTGGCCACCACAGCAGTCGCCTTTAGAGTTGCGGTCGTTGATAGGGCTGTTCATGTTGCCTCCTTACCCCCAGGGGGTATCACCTCTCTTGACGCCTATACGGGGTACGGGTATGTGTCAAGCATGAAACAAGACACAGCAGACGCCTGCCTCAAACGATTGAACAAAATCGAAGGCCAAGTCCGCGGGATTTCGCGGATGGTCGAGGAAAAGCGATATTGTATCGACGTAATCACGCAGATCGCGGCGGTGCGTGCCGCCCTCCGGCGCGTCGAGGAAGCTGTGTTGAAAGATCATGTCAGCCATTGCGTGCAACACGCGATTGCTAGCGGCGATCCCGATGAACAACGAAAGAAGGTGGCAGAACTGATGGACGTGATCGAGCGTTCCAATCGGTGAACTAAACGGCCACCTTGACCTACCTAATTCTGGCGCACTAACCTCACCTTTGGCAAAGCGGACAATGCGAGCCTTCAGAAAGATAGTTTCGGTATTTGCTGCGCTCTGCGTTGCGGTGGCGCCGCTCGCTTCGTTTGCGGCGACGCCGATCAAAGCCTCCGTGGAGCACGCGGTGAGCAAAGACCGCATGCCCGATTGCCACGGCATGAAGGCGAAGCCATCCTCGCCCGCGAAGAAGCAGAAAACTTCTTGCCCGCATTGTCAGGATGGCGTCTGCACGTCGGATGTCTGCAAGATCCAATGCTTCAAAGTGCTGGGCGAACTACCGCGCGATCTAGAGGAACGCCATTTCACGCCAGCACGGCTTGGCATGACCGCCACGCCAGATTTCCGTTACGTTCAAATCCGACCTCCTCTCCCACCTCCTCGAGTCTGAGTGCACCTGAGATCACGTGCGCGCCACGGCCGAAAGCCGAGGCACGCCGCTACGGTCACGCGCCTATTTAGGCGTCCGCACTCATCACTCGAGAAGGGTCATCGTTATGATCAAGAAATCATTTGCTTTTGCAGCTCTTGCTGCGCTCTCAATAAGTAGCACCCCTGCCGCTATGGCTGGTGCCAACGACTTCGAGTTCCAGCCCGTCAGCACTGAAATCAAGAACGGGGTCGGCGCGGAGTTGGCCGTTCGTCTGATCGACAAGCGAAGCGGAAAGCCCGTTCCAGGGGCCGTCCTCTTCAGGACGCGCCTCGACATGTCGCCCGACAGCATGGGTGAGATGTTGGCCAAACACGAGCCAATCAAGTCCGACGACGCCGGGATCTACCGCTTCAAGGCTGACATCACTATGGCCGGCGGCTGGGCTTTCAAGCTGCAAGCCAAGGTCCCCGGCGAGCCGGACACCGTCGAGGGCAGTGTCGTCTTCACGGCCAAGGACTGAGGAGCGGATCATGAACCGAGCGCTCCTCGCGGGGACGGCCATTGCGGCCGCCCTCGCAACAACGGCTGTCGGCTACCGCATGGGTGCCGGCACCTGGCCCAGCATGACATCGGCAGGAACCGAGGCAAGTCCGCCGGAAGCGGCCGGTACGCCTGCGCGCACCGTGCTGTACTGGAAGCATCCCGATGGCACGCCCAACTATTCACCCACGGCAACCAAGACGCCTGACGGTCGCGACTTCGTTCCGGTCTACGAGAATGAAGAAAAGGATCTGGCCGGCAGCAAGCCGCCACCTTGGCAGGCAGCCCGTGCCGATCGAAAAATCCTGTACTACCGCAATCCCATGGGACTGGCCGACACCTCGCCAACGCCCAAGAAGGACTGGATGGGGATGGACTACATCCCGGTCTATGAGGGCGAGGAGGACAGCGGTTCAACCATCAAGGTCAGTCTCGATAAGGTACAACGATCCGGGGTGCGAACAGTCGCGGTCGAGAGGCGACAGCTGGAGACGGTGATACGGGCGCCCGGGGTCGCCAAACCAAACGAACGGACCTTTCACACGGCAACACTGCGGACCGATGGCTTTATCGAAAAGCTCTATGTCAACGAGACCGGCCGTTACGTGACCGCCGGCGAACCGATGTTCCGTATCTATAGTCCACAGATGGTGGCTGTGCAGGTCGATTACCGAACTGCGAACGCGCCACCTAATTCTCCAGACGAAAGTGGAGCTCTGCAGAGACTTCGAAACTTGGGAATGCCCGATGCCGTTCTTGATGAACTGCGTCGGACGCGCAAGCCGATCTTGACCTTCGATTGGCCGGCGCCGGTGAGCGGCGTTGTCACGATCAAGAACGTGATCGAAGGCCAGATGGTTAAGGCAGGGGACGAAATGTTCCGCTTCGTCGATCTATCGACGGTGTGGGTGGTAGCCGATGTTCCCGAGCAGGATGTTGGACGGCTCAGGGAAGGACAGAAAGCAAAAATCCGGTTCCGTGCGTTCCCCGGAGAAGTGTTCGAAGGGAAAGTGACGTTCGTCCTGCACGAACTGGAGATGGCGACGCGGACTGCCAAAGCCCGCATTGAGGTCGAAAATCCTGATCATCGCATTCGGCACGACATGTTCGCTGAGGTGGAAATCGACGCAGCCAGCGATGATGACAACAGGCTGGTGATCCCCAATTCGGCTCTGATCGACAGTGGCAATCGGCAGGTCGTGATTGTCGACAAAGGGGATGGCAAGTTCGAACCGCGTGACGTCGCGATCGGCGATAGGGGTGACGGCTTTCTTGTGATCGAGCACGGCCTGCAGGCCGGAGACCAGGTGGTCGTCTCGGCCAATTTCCTGCTCGACGCGGAAAGCAATCTCAAAGCGGCTCTTTCCGGCTTCACCGCGGATACGCCCACAGGATCGACCGCCGCTCACACGGGGCATCAGCCATGATCGCGCGACTTATCCGCTGGTCAGCAAATAACATCGTCCTTGTCGTCATAGTTGCGGCGCTAATCGTGGCTGCTGGCGTCCATGCCGTCCGCCAAGTGCCTCTGGACGCCATCCCGGACCTGTCTGACACCCAGGTCATCATCTATACGGAGTATGGAGGGCAAGCTCCTCAAGTCATCGAAGACCAAGTCACCTACCCGCTCTCAACCGCAATGCTATCAGTCCCGCGTTCACGGGTTGTGCGGGGCTTCTCCTATTTTGGCGTCTCATTCGTCTATGTGATCTTTGAAGAAGGAACGGACATCTATTGGGCGCGCTCGCGGGTCCTGGAATACTTATCGGCCGCGGCCCGTAATCTGCCCGCCGGAGTCACACCATCCCTCGGCCCTGATGCGACAGGCGTCGGGTGGGTCTACCAGTATGCGGTGATGGCAAAGAACAGGGACTTGGCCGAACTGCGCTCAACGCAGGACTGGCAGGTCCGATTCGGACTTGCCAAATCAGAGGGTGTCGCAGAGGTCGCAAGCGTCGGCGGGTTCGTGCGGCAATACTCGATCGTTGTCGATCCACGTCGCCTCAAGGCATTCGACCTTCAACTCTCCCAGATCCGTGACGCCGTTCGCTCATCAAACATTGACGTCGGCGGGCGTGTCGTCGAACTCGCCGAAACCGAATTCATGGTGCGTGGACGGGGATACTTGCGCAATATTGACGATATCGAGGGCATCGTTCTGAAGTCTCAGGGCGGTACGCCTGTGCTTGTCCGCGACGTGGCGCGGGTCGAGCTGGCACCGAACGAGAGAAGAGGAATAACGGAACTCAACGGAGAAGGCGAAGTCGTCTCTGGAATTGCTGTCCAGCGGTACGGGCAGAATGCGCTTACGGTCATCGACGGCATCAAAAAGCGCTTTGAAGAGTTGAAGAGTAGTCTTCCCGATGGAACAGAAATCGTACCGGTTTACGATCGGTCTGATCTCATTCACCGCGCCATCAACACTTTGACGTGGACGCTCTTCGAGGAGAGCGTGATCGTCGCTCTGGTCTGCATCGTGTTCTTGCTTCACGCGCGAAGTGCTCTAGTCGCGATTATCACGCTGCCGCTCGGGATATTTATCGCTTACATCTGCATGTATGCTCTCGGCCTGTCGTCGAATATCATGAGCCTTGGTGGCATCGCGATTGCCATTGGCGCCATGGTCGACGCCGCTATAGTCATGATCGAAAACGCCCACAAGCATCTGGAGCGGGCGGCGCCCGAGAAGCCAAGAACAGAGGTGTTGATAGAGGCCGCCAGTGAAGTCGGTCCCGCGCTGTTCTTCTCACTCCTAATCATCACCGTATCGTTCTTGCCCATCTTTGCCCTTGAGGCTCAGGAGGGACGGCTCTTTCATCCCCTGGCTTTTACAAAGACGTTTGCTATGGCGGCCGCGGCTTTGTTGTCCGTCACCGTTGTTCCGGCTCTGATGGTGCTGTTCGTGCGCGGGCGCATCATCCCCGAGCAAAGGAATCCCGTGAATCGAGCGCTGATTGCCGTCTACCGTCCGGTGATCGATGCTGTGCTCAAGGCTAAAGCATTGACGATCGGGCTTGCAGCGGCCGTCCTCGTTGCCTCTATTTGGCCTGCCAGCAAGCTCGGTTCGGAGTTCATGCCCAACCTGAACGAGGGCACGTTGCTGTACATGCCGACGACGCTTCCGGGTCTTTCCATTACAAAGGCGGCTGAGCTTCTGCAGACCCAGAACAAGATCATCAAAGCCTTTCCCGAAGTTCAAAGTGTGTGGGGCAAGGCCGGCCGCGCCGGAACAGCAACGGATCCCGCTCCAACCGAGATGTTTGAGACCGTGATCAATCTCAAGCCGGAGAGCACATGGCGCGAAGGGATGACGGTCGACAAGCTCATTCAGGAGATGGATCGGGAACTCCAGTTCCCAGGCGTGTCCAATGCGTGGACCATGCCGATCAAGGCCCGCATCGATATGCTGGCCACGGGTATCCGAACGCCTGTCGGCGTAAAGGTCCTGGGACCTGATCTCGCAGTCATAGAGCGGCTTGCGCGTGAAACGGAAGCGGCCATCAAAACCGTGACGGGAACATCGAGCGCATTCGCCGAGCGGATCATGGGTGGCTACTACTTGGAGATCACTCCCGACCGGGCTCAACTGGCACGATATGGTTTGATGATCGGCGACGTGCAGCAGGTGATCGCTTCGGCGATTGGAGCAGAACTGGTCACGACCACAGTTGAAGGACGCGAGCGGTATGCCGTCACGTTGCGCTATCCGCGCGATGTTCGTTCCGACCCTGAGACCATGGCCCGGGAAGTCCTAGTGCCACTTGCGAACGGCGCCTCTATTCCACTCGGACAGGTGGCCAGCATCAAGCGAACACAGGGGCCCGCATCCATTCGCACCGAGAATGCCCAGCTTGCCGCCTACATCTTTGTCGATGCCCGCGATCGCGACCTGGGGAGCTACGTTGCCGATGCGCGCAAAGCTGTTGCCGACATGGTGACCTTTCCTCCCGGCTACTCGGCCGTCTGGAGCGGCCAGTTTGAGTACTACGAACGCGCAAAGCAGCGCCTCGCGATTGTCGTGCCGGTCACTCTCGCACTCATCTTGCTGCTGCTCTATCTGAACTTCCGCCGCATGACT
>JAKALI010000283.1 GCA_021813195.1 Pseudomonadota bacterium | reverse complement strand
ATTTGCGATGGCGCCGTAACGCGCGCGGATCGCTTCGGCCTGCGCGCGCCAGGCGGCGACCGTCGCGGCCTCGGCCGGATGGTCGGCGAGCCAGCTGGCAACGGCTTCACGCCGGTCGGCCGGCAGTTCGCCGTCGACGTAAGCGTGCAACTCGTCCTCGGTGACGGGAAGATGGGGCGTCGTCATTTCAGTTCACCTGTCCTTCATTCATTTCACGCGGCGCAGTGCCGGGCGCGCACCGTCGAGATAGGTTTTGATCTGTTCGCGCGCGCGCGCGAGCCGCGACATCACAGTGCCGATCGGAACGCCTTGCACTTCCGCGACGTCGCGGTAGCTGAGGCCCTCGAGCACCACCAGCAGCAGGGCTTCTCGCTGTTCCTGCACCAGCGTTGCGAGCGCGCGCTCGATGTCGCGTCGGCCCGCCTCCGGCCCGGCGAGATCAGGTGCATCGTTGTCGTCGATCGGCATCAGGGTTGGCCGTCGCGCCAGCGCACGCAGACGATTGCGGTTGAGGTTGGTGAGGATCGTGAATAGCCAACTGCGGACCTCGCCGCCGTGGAACAGATGTTCCGAGCGCAGCGCCCGCACCAGCGTGTCCTGCACGAGGTCGTCGGCGATATCGCCCTGCCGGGTCAGTGCCCGGGCGTAGCGGCGCAGCGCCGGGATGGTCGCCTCGACCTGTTGGCGGAATGTGGCCACGCCTACCCCCTGATGACGATCCTACAGCACGGGCAGGCCGAGCCCGGACGTGCTGCCCTGTCGGTCCGGTTACTTTCCCGGGGCCGACCGCCAAAGAAAACCCCTGGATTTGCAGGATATTCCCGGAAACGGATGGAATTAACCCAGGCCGATCCGGCCTGTCCGAGCATTGCTTGATGGCTTTTGGGCCCTATGCCATAGGAGGCAGCCGGCTGCGTCCGGCCAAGAACGGGAAGAGTCATGCCGGATAGCTCAGGTTTAATGCGCGGCAAACGCGGCCTGATCATGGGCGTCGCCAACAGCCGCTCGATTGCCTGGGGCATTGCGCGGGCCTGCCGCGACCAGGGTGCCGATCTCGCCTTCACCTACCAGGGCGATGCGCTCAAGAAGCGGGTCGAGCCGTTGGCCGAGGAGGTCGACGGGCTGGTGGTCGGTCATTGCGACGTCACCGACCCCGCGACCCTCGATGCGGTATTCGCCGCCGTGCAGGCGGCCTGGGGCTCGCTCGATTTCGTGCTGCACGCCATCGCCTATTCCGACAAGGACCAGCTCGACGGCCGCTATGTTGACACCACCGTGGACAATTTCTCCCAGACCATGCAGGTGAGCTGTTATTCGTTCACCGCGGTCGCGCAGCGGGCCGAAAAGCTGATGACCAATGGCGGCGCGATGCTCACGCTCACCTATTACGGCGCCGAGAAGTGGATGCCGCATTACAATGTGATGGGGCTCGCCAAGGCCGCGCTCGAATCCTCGGTGCGCTATCTCGCCGCCGATCTCGGCGTCAAGAACATCCGCGTCAATGCCATCTCGGCGGGCCCGCTCAAGACGCTGGCTGCCTCAGGCATCGGCGATTTCCGCTATATCCTGAAGTGGAACGAATACAACACGCCGATGCGGCGCAATGTGACCTTGGACGATGTCGGCAAGGCCGGCGTTTATCTGCTCTCGGACATGTCGAGCGGAGTCACCGGGGAAATCCATCACGTCGACACCGGCTACCATATCGTCGGCATCAAGCATCCCGACGCGCCCGATATGGGCGTAGGGAAAGAAGAATAATCCGGTTCGAAAACGGAAAGACGGCGCCGTTATCGTATTGATGCGCCGATCGGCCGTGTCGCTCAATTACGAACGCTTGCGAGTCCGCTGAGCCCTGGCGCCGTCGGAGGTGGGCTGCCATTGCTGGCCGCTCTGCTTGGCAAACTTGGCGGGATCGAAGGGCCATATTTTTTCGACGCTCGCCTCCGGGCCGCCGGGCTTTCGATCCTCCAATGCGTGGCAGAATGTGCGCAACTCCAGGTCGGAAATCCCGTTGACGCGCATATGCAAGTCGAGCTGCGCAATTGACAGCAGCCGTGCAGTCTCGTGAAGCTTGCAGATGTGCGCGAGGTCGACGACCTCCGCCAGTGATTTCACAAGCGTTTCGATCCAGGGATCAGCTTGCTTTGTTGTCATTGTTCCCTCCCAGCGGAGTTCGCCTGGACGTCCTGTCGATCCACGTCCGCGTTTCAATGACATCGCCGTAGAGGCCGATGATCTTTGATGTCACTCGTTGCACGTTGCTTGCATCAATTTCGTCCAAGGAATGACTTGCCGAGGCATCAACCAGATAAAGGAGTTTATGGCCGCGGTGGAACGCATCGATCGCGGTCGACAGGCAGGCGGTTTCGCCGGCAAAGCCTGCCAGGACAATATTGCCGCCGCTTTGCTCGATCACTTCATCGAAGCTTGAGCTTGCATAGCAGGACGGCCTGTTCCGCTCGAATATCAGATCGGCCCCGGTGGGCTCGAAGCCTTCGATCCACTGGCCGAAACGCGTCGAAGGGTTGAAGAAGGGCGACTGTCCCACCCAGCGCACGAAGGCGACCGGAAATCCGTATTTTCGCGCGTGAGCGAGAGCGGCGTGGCAATTCGCGAGCGCAGTCGTCGATCCGGATACGGCCAAGGCGCGGGATGGCGATAAATATTCCTGCTGGAGATCAACGAGGACCAGCGTTGGTACGAGTGACGGATCGGTATAGGTCCTCAAGTCGACGACGGTTCTCACGCCCGATTCCTTTCGATCGATGGTCTGGTTGGTGATCGCGCGGCCGAACGCTCCAAGATACCCGGCACATGCCATTGTCCTTCCGGCCGGATGATCTCGTAAGGATTGGCGCCGATTACGAGCGCCTTCGGGTGCGGCTTCACGTCGAGAATCATCTCGACATAATCGAAGTCCGAGAAGACCAGCTCTTGCGCGCCCGGCAGCACCTGGAAGCCAAATTGCGTCCAGAATGTTTCAAGTCGCTTCTGGGCGTGCGCATAGAGGCGCTGGTAGCCCTTCATTCGGCAGAATTCGATGCCGGCGCGGACGATGTTGGATGCCAAATGCCTGTGTCGGTATTCATGCCGCACCGCAAGCCGTTCGATTTTCGCGAAGTCGGCAAAGTAACGGATGCGCAAACAGCCGGCCGGTTCGTCGTTGACGTAGCCGATAAGATGAGTGGCCGAAAAATCGTTGCCGTCGAATTCTTCCAGATAGGGGCAATCCTGTTCGGCGACGTAGACCGCGCCGCGCAGCGCCATCACACGCATCATGTCGTCGAACGTCCGGGCCACCGTGACCGTCAGTTCGAGATCGCGCGTGCCCTTTCGATAGCAATCGTAGGGCGGCAGTTCGTCCGCATGGACCGAGCGGCGCAGCGAATACAGCTTAGAAGTTGTAATACTTTTATAAATCGCCCCACGGTTGAATCCAAGCAATTCCAGGAACCGCACGCCATCGGGCGTTACGGCACGCGCATAAAGGTCCACCCCCTCGTAAAGCGGGTTCGTCAGCTTCTGCAGAATCAGGGGGACGCCGGCGGCGATCGATCCGCGCGCATGGACGGCCCAGACGTAGATACCCGCCGCCCGTTCGTTTTGGCGCGTGATGTAGGCAAGGTCGGGGTCGCGCGGGTTCAACGCGCCGGAAAGGAGGGCCCTCACGCCCCGATCGTTGAGCATGAGGAATGCGATGAAACCTTCACCTTTCGGGTCGGCGGCATCATAACGTTCCCGCCGGGCGAAGGCCCAGAAGCAGTCGGGATTGTGCGACATCACCCGATGGACGACTTCGGTCGAGGCGAGCGGACCCAGGTCCTTGCCCGCCCGCGTCAGCAGAACGCGCACTTCCTCACCCCCCGGGGTGAAGGCGACGAGCCTCTCCGCCAGGCGTCCCGCATCCAATTCCCCAAGGGGGCGGCTTTTGGCGCGATGGATCGGTGCGGTCGGGACGGCCGTAATATGCCGGTCGTGGACAGTCATCGATGTGCCCCGCAGTTGTATCGACCCCAAAACTCTGTAAAGTTTAGAAAGAGTTGGGACCAAGGTATGCAGCCGCGCCAGAAAAGGGGTGTTCCATCGACGGAACACGAGGCGAAGCGGGAATTGACGGAGGCGCCCGATTGGGAAGCGATCCGTCTGTTCCTGGCGGTGGTGCGGCATGGGAGCTTTCGCTCCGCTTCCGAACATCTCGGCCTGTCGATCAATGCGCTGCGGCGCCGGGTCTCTGACCTGGAGACTGCGTTAGGCGTCACCATCCTGACGCGCCATGTGGATGGCGTCCGGACGACGATCGAGGGCGACCAGCTCTTGGCCTCGGCCAAGAAGATGGAGGATGCCTCATTCGAACTCATCCGCTCGCGCGATCGGGTGACGCCATCACTGTCGGGCGAAGTGAAGCTCGCGGTCACGGAAGGGCTCGGCACCTTCTGGCTGGCGCCGCGGCTGGTAGAGTTCCAGCGGACCAATCCACAATTGATCGTGGACCTGCACTGCGCGATGAAATCCGCCGATGTATTGCGGATGGAAGCGGACGTCGCGGTGCAATTGACGAAACCGACGACGCCAGACCTCAAAGTGGTCAAGCTGGGGCGGCTGCATTCAATGCCGTTCGCCGGCCGGCCCTATATCCAGACCTATGGCATCCCGAAGACATTCGAGGATCTGGCGAAGCATCGCATCGTTCTGCAGATCGCGGAGCAAACCGGCACGGAGGAACTCTACGCGCAGGCATTGGCAGGCCGCGCTGATCCCCACGTCGTCAAATTCCGCACGAATGTCAGCAGCGCCCATGTCTGGGCGATTTCGAAAGGGGCGGGGATCGGCTGGTTGCCGACTTATATCCACGCTATCTCACGCCGGATCGTGCCGCTCGATCTGGAAATGCGCTTTCCCTTTGACATCTGGCTCACTTATCATCCGGATGCCGCGCGTATTCCACGGGTCCGTCGGCTGATCGACTGGGTCATCGCAGCGTTCGATCCGAAGAAGTTCCCGTGGTTTAGAGACGAATTTATCCATCCTAACGATCTGCAGAAGGCATATCTCGGTGGTCCCCTCGTCAATCTATTCGAGGGTTTCATCACTACTGATCCTGAACTTGAGGTCCCGCTGGTGAACCGGCGGGGTAAAGAAGACATCGCGTGGCATGAGGAGCCCAATGGCAAAACCGAAGTTAGGTCGGGGCGACGTTGAACTAGGTCGCCGTGTTCGCGCGCAGCGCCTCGCTGTTGGGATGTCCCAGCAGGAGCTCGCCGGCAAATTGGGCATATCCTTCCAGCAAGTTCAGAAATATGAAAAGGGCAGCAATCGCATCAGCATCCTCCGGATGCGTCAGATTGCGAAATATCTGAAGGTGCCGATCAGCTACTTCGTTCCGGAAGATTCGAGCAGCGATCCGCCGTCTGCACAATTTGCAGCCGAATTTATCGGCTCGGCGCGGGCCGTGCGTTTGTTTCGCGCCTTCTCGGCAATGACAACCAATCAGCAGGCGGCATTCGTCAATCTGGCCGAACAGATCACCTCCTCTCCAGAGAACTGAGCCCCATACCATCGTTGTCGCGGATGTCTTGGATCGGGGTCGGCTGGCATCGTTTCGATCGGAGATTATTCGCTTTGCGCCGCGACGGTAGGACGGAGGTCTCGGCGCTTTGCCGGAATCGCGGGGCGATGTATGAGGGCAGGCCGACCGGGTGCTTCGCCTGAAGCGAGTATGCACGCGGGCGGGCACGGGACGTGATACGCAAGACCTAATGGCCCCTTCGAAGCTCTACTATCTCCGTCACGGCGAAACCGACTGGAACGTCGAAGGCCGCCTGCAAGGCCAGCGCGACGTGCCGCTCAATGCACGCGGGCGCGCTCAGGCCAGCCGCAGCGGTGAGATCCTGCGCGACCTGTTCGCGCGCGATAACCTCGACCCATC
>JAKALI010000282.1 GCA_021813195.1 Pseudomonadota bacterium | reverse complement strand
TCTCGACGGTCGGGATGCCGGCCAGGATCTCAAGGATCGGTTTTACGGAGGCGCGGAGCTTGGGCCCCGCATATTCCGCAAGGAAGATCGCCGAGAACAGCCCAAGCGGTCCTGCCACCACGATCGCGATGAAAGTGATCAGCAACGTACCGGTAAGAAGGGGCAAGAAGCCAAAGGCGGTTTGGATGTCACCTTGGTCGGCGCGCATGGCGGCCTGCGGGTTCCAATCCGTGCCAAACAGAAAATCGGTGATCGTCGGCTTGCCGACGATTTTGGGATCGAAGAAAAACCGATACGTTTCTCCCACGAGCGAAAAGATGATGCCGATCGTCGTCAGTACGGCGATGGTTGCTGCAACGAAAAGCAGCACTTTGATGATCGACTCGAACCTGTTGCGCGCGCGAAACTTCATCGAAACCGACGACAGCCCAAAGGCCATCGCAGCCAAGCCAGCGGCAAATCCCAAGCCGAGAACTAACCATTGGCCATTGCCCAACGTGCTTGAATACGTGCTGGCCGCAGCCGTGAGTTCCGGGGACGGGACGCCTGAATACTGCCCAGAGGCCAAGTTGCGGATGTCGCGAAGCGCGGCGCTGGTCTTTAACGCATCGTTGCGGACATCGTCAGAAAGATAACTGAGCGCATTGTTCTGCGCCAGATAGCTGAGCAGCGGAGCGCCGATGACGATTATGAGGAGCATGGACGTCACCACCAGAGCTGCGGTGTACAGTCCATGATAGGCAGGTAGCGAATGCATCTGCGCGAAATTGCCACCGGCGACGCTTCGCGCACGACCTCGCGCCAAGGCATAGCCGACAACCGTAAGAAGCGTGAGCATCAAAAAATATTGTGCAGCCATCGTCGCTCCAATTCGGCAGCCTCGACATAAACCCCGAGGCACTCAGCATCGCTTCTCTTCGCAGCGTGAGCAGTGAGTTCGCCACCCTGGTCATGTCCCACGAACGATCTTCTCGCCCGTCCGACCGTGAGAACCGACGTGCTGCCAACGAGCAGACCGCCAGAGGTCGCTGCTGCGGACCGGCAGACCGTCACCACCGGCCGATCTCCCGATCCCGCAGGTCCATGCAGCGATGTCCGATAGAAGCTCCCTTAACGATGGCTCGCAACGAGTCGCCAGTCTTGCCGGTCCTCTAACAAACGTCGCCCCGCCCCATGTCAGCCGCTCCTGGTCTAGCCGCCGAAGACAACGGTTTGATGAAAGCCAAGCCGGTTGCGGTCTCGAATTCAATCTTTCCTGCCGGTTGATGAAAATGTGAGCAGGCTGACGTCAGCGTGCGTGCCGGGGCCGCTTCAAGGCGCAGTCGGCCGCTGGGGCGCAAATAGCGCCGCGCGGCATGTCAGACATTAAGACCTGTGAGACAAAACTAGCGGCTTGAAAAACGGAGGATTTCGGGCTCATCGTGACCTCCAGAGGAGTGCAACATGAGACAGAATTCAGCCCGCCAGAGACACCGTCCCAGCGACTCGTCAGAGACATCTGGCGTGCCACCAGATGGCAGTTCTCGGCCGAGTAGAAGATCTGCATCGTCCTCGACGGCCTGCGCGGCTAGGTCGATGCGGATCTTTTCTTCAGCTGAATACCGCTTGCGGGTGGCCCGCCGTATGTCTCTGACGGTCTTCTCCGCGCTCTGCAAAGGCTGCTTGTTGCGCTGTCTCATCGTGGCCCTCCGCGGGGTTACGATGAGCCGCAAACTCTCTCTTACGCAATCGGCTCAATCTGTCCATTAGGTCCTGACTTGGAGAGGGTCCGCCGCTGCTGTCGCGGTCAATGTGCTGGCCGTGCGGACTATCAGGCGCCGTTGGTCCAGCACCGCTACGATCCGAGCCGCAAGCTCGGACTTGATCGTGTCTGCGCTTGTGGTGGCCACCACAATGGGCTCGATAGAGGATACGATGGAAGCGAATATTCCATCTGCTGCCGTGCCGTGTTGTGACAACGGACAATGGAGGTAAGGCGCCCAAGGCGCCATCGAGGTGATTGCTGTGGATATGCGACGCGTTTCGTCGCAGCGGCGCCAGCGGCAGCAGTCTGGGAGGTTTGCACACCAGAGCGGCACTGGAATGCATCATGTGGCCAAGAACTGGCCGGCCCCAAACCGCACCCAGCTTCGCATATGCTCGTCAGAAGTGGCCATGAAGCCCCCAAACCGTCAGCAGGGCATGGTGCCGGTGATGTCCTGATGCGACAGAGGTCGATCTTGCTTGACAGCGACAGACGCGTTCGGCAGACCACGGTCATCCACAGCGACCGCCTCAAGGGCGGACCTGCTGTGGATCCAACATGAAAGATGAAAGACTATGCCAACCGACAGTAGCAGTCGACGGATAAGGTCATCGTCGGTGATTTGAGCGGTGTCGCTTGACGCTCCCTCGGGTCGCCGGGATGGCGATAACAGAGGTGAGCTGTGATTATCCTTCCCCGCCCTGCTGGCCTCGATGCCGGCATGCCCGCCACGACGTGGCGTGGCCTGTCTCCCAATCGCTATGACGTAGCGGCGGGCATTCTCCTGCTCGCTGTGCTGATTGCGATCTCGCACGGCGCACGCGACTTTGGTCAGCCGCTGTCTCAGCTCGAGGCTGTGCCGATCTCGCTCTCGCCCTTGGCCCTACCCGAGTACGCGCTGCAGTCGACGCTGCGCATGTTCGCGGCCATCACCGTGTCGCTAGTCTTCACCTTCACGGTCGCAACGCTGGCCGCCAAGAGCCGGCGCGCCGAGCGTCTCATCATCCCGGCGCTCGACATCCTGCAATCCGTCCCCGTGCTGGGGTTTCTCACCATCACGGTGGTCTTCTTCATGGGGCTGTTTCCCGGGAGCCGCATGGGCGCGGAACTCGCCGCCATCTTCGCTATCTTCACCAGCCAGGCCTGGAACATGGCCTTTTCGTTCTATCAGTCGCTGAAGACGGTGCCGGGCGAGCTCAACGAGGCCGCGCGCCACTTCCGGCTGTCGCCCTGGATGCGCTTCTGGCGGCTCGAAGCGCCCTTTGCCGCGCCGGGCCTCATCTGGAACACCATGATGTCGATGTCGGGCGGCTGGTTTTTCGTCGTCGCCTCCGAGGCCATCTCAGTCGGCAAGACCGAGGTTCGCCTGCCGGGCATCGGCTCCTACCTCGCGCTCGCCATCGAAGAGAGGAAACTTGCCGCTGTCGGCTGGGCGATCCTCGCCATGGGCGTCGTGATCCTCATCTACGATCAGCTCGTGTTCCGGCCGATCGTTGCCTGGGTCGATAAATTCCGGGCCGAGCAGACGGCCAGTGCGGAGCGGCCCCGCTCATGGGTGCTCGTCCTCTTGCGCCGGACGCGGGCGCTCAGGGCCATTGGTGATACATGGCGTGCTGGGACCGATCGCATCGGGAGTTTTCTCAATCGGAGAGCGCCAGCCGCGCGCATGCGTGGCCTCAGTGTGTCGCCAGCAGCGATCGATCTCGTCTGGAGCGGCGTCATTCTCGCCGCCGTCGGATGGGCGCTGTGGACGATCGTCGATTACGTGTGCGCGAATCTGGGTCTCGCTGACCTCGGAATCGTGCTGCTCAGCGGACTTGCGACGCTCGCGCGAGTCACCGTGCTGATCGCGCTCGCCAGCCTCATCTGGGTGCCGGTCGGGGTGTGGATCGGGCTCAGGCCGCGGCTTGCCGATCGTATCCAGCCGCTGGCGCAGTTCCTGGCAGCGTTCCCGGCCAACGTGATGTTCCCTGTCTTCGTGATGGCAATCGCGGCATTCAAGCTCGATCCCAACATCTGGCTGTCACCGCTGATGATCCTCGGGGCCCAGTGGTACATCCTGTTCAACGTCATTGCGGGCGCGAGTGCTTTTCCCAACGACTTACGCGACGCCACGAAGCTGATGGGCGCGCGCGGCTGGCAATGGTGGCGGCACGTCATCCTGCCCGGAATTTTTCCGTACTACGTGACGGGCGCCCTCACGGCGACGGGAGGAGCCTGGAACGCCTCGATCGTCGCAGAGGTCGCCAGTTGGGGCGATACAAAGCTCGCCGCTACGGGCCTCGGGGCCTACATCGCGACGGCGACAGAAGCTGGCGACATGCCGCGCGTGGTGCTCGGCATCGCGGTGATGTCGGCGTGCGTCGTCGGATTGAACGCGCTGCTCTGGCGCCGGCTTTACGTCTACGCCGAGAAAAAGCTGCGGTTCGATTGAGGGGGGCCGACATGACCGAGACACTCACTGAGACTTCGACGACAGACGTCGATCTCGTCCGCATCGACGGGCTATCGCATGCATTTGCGACCGACGGTGGCAAGCTGCTTCCCGTGCTTGACGGCATCTCCCTCACCGTCCGGGAGGGCGAGATCGTGTCGCTGCTTGGCCGCTCCGGCTCCGGCAAGTCGACACTGCTTAGGATCATTGCGGGCCTGCTGAAGCCGACGAGAGGCGAAGTAATCCTCGATGGTCGACCCGTCACAGGACCGGCCGACGGCGTCGCCATGGTCTTCCAGACATTTGCGCTCATGCCGTGGCTGACCGTGCTCGAGAATGTCGAGTTCGGGCTCGAGGCGCAGGGGGTGCCGCGCGAAGAGCGCAGAAAACGCGCGCTTGCGGCCATCGACCTCATTGGGCTCGACGGCTTCGAGAGCGCTTATCCGCGCGAGCTCTCTGGCGGCATGCGCCAGCGCGTCGGGATGGCGCGCGCCCTCGTCATGCATTCGAAGCTGCTGCTGATGGACGAGGCCTTCTCCGCGCTCGATGTGCTGACCGCCGAGACCCTGCGCACCGATCTCATCGACCTGTGGTCGGAGGGGCGGCTGCCGGTCCGCTCCATTCTGATGGTGACGCACAATATCGAGGAAGCCGTGCTGATGTCAGACCGCATCCTTCTCATGTCGTCGTCGCCGGGACGCATCACAGCCGAGATCAAAGTCGATCTGCTGCATCCCCGCAACCGCCAGGATCCAGAATTCCGTGCCCTGGTCGATGACATCTACACGCGGATGACCGCGCACACGGCTACTGCGGCTCGGCCCGGTGTGTTCCCGGGCACTGGCATTG
Source organism: Pseudomonadota bacterium (assembly GCA_021813195.1). Next base: position 904 of record JAKALI010000282.1, on the reverse strand, counting down.
GCATGGTGCTGCCGCGAGTCTCATCGAATGCCCTCGCGGGTCTGATGGAGGCACTGGCGGCGCCACCGTACAACGGCCATGGCGACCTCCCTGTTCTGTCCGAGGCCCTGCATACGAGCGGCGACGAGTTGTTGCGGCTGGCGGAAGTCCTGCAGCTCCTACGATTCGCCGAGGTGGCCGAAGGCGACGTACGGCTGACCGAGGCCGGGAGACGCTTCGCGGCGCTCGGTGTGGACGAGCGCAAGGCGCTGTTCCGCCAGCACCTCATTTTGCATGTCCCGATCGTCGCCCACATCAAGCGAATTCTGGACGAGCGTCCGACCCACCGCGCGCCCATGCTGCGCTTTCGGGACGAGCTCGAGGACCATATGACCGAGACCGAAGCCGAGCAGACGCTACGCGCCATCATTTCGCTCGCACGTTATGCCGAGGTGTTCGCCTACGACGAGCACTCCGACACGTTCAACCTCGAGAACCCGGTGTGAGGGCGGTCAGGTTCAGGGTCTCGATTCGGCAGAGATCAACCTGGCTGTCGCGCTTCTTCTCGTCACGGGTGGTGACTGGCTCGGTCCGTTTCAAAATTTGCGTCAGCGACGTCAGACGCTGCTGTCCATCAAGGATAAGTCGCTCGGGATCGCGGCTCTTGGCGAGCGCGACGCCCTCCACGGCGCGAACCTGGAAACGCGCCTCACTGCCGGTTTCCAGAAGCATGACAGCGCCAATCGGGAACGAGCGGGCAGTACTGACAAGAAGCGAACGTATGTGGTCGTCATCCCAGACCCAGCCCCGCTGAAAATCAGGCAGCTGGATCTTTCCCTCGACGATCTCGTCGAACAGCTAACTGAGTTCCGGCTTGGTGGAGTCGAATGTCGCCATCGTACGGGCCCGCCTTGCTTGGTTCGGG
>JAKALI010000281.1 GCA_021813195.1 Pseudomonadota bacterium | reverse complement strand
CCCGCCCGAGATGATGGCACCCGCATGTCCCATGCGCCGGCCGGGCGGTGCCGATCCGCCGGCGATGAAGCCCGCCATTGGCTTTTTGCGTCCCTTCTTTGCCTCACCGATCAGCCATTCGGCGGCTTCCTCTTCCGCCGCTCCGCCGATTTCGCCGATCATGATGATCGACTGGGTTTCGGGATCAGAGAGGAAGAGATCCAGCACGTCGATGAACTCCGTGCCCTTGACCGGATCGCCGCCGATCCCCACCGCCGTCGTTTGGCCGAGCCCTGCATCCGTCGTCTGCTTGACGGCCTCGTAGGTCAACGTCCCGGAGCGCGAGACCACACCGACGGAACCTTTGAGAAAAATATTACCGGGCATGATGCCGATCTTGCAGGCTCCCGGCGTCAAGACACCCGGACAATTTGGACCGACGAGGCGGGACTTGGAACCCGAGAGCGCGCGCTTGACGCGCACCATGTCAAGCACGGGGATGCCCTCTGTAATACACACGATGAGCGGCATCTCGGCGTCGATCGCCTCGAGAATTGCGTCCGCCGCGAAGGGTGGGGGAACGTAAATCGCCGTGGCCGTGGCCCCCGTTGCGGCGCGCGCCTCATGGACCGTATCAAACAGCGGCACATCGGAAAGCTCGGGATCGGGGTGGCGCGAACCGCCCTTGCCCGGCGTCACGCCGCCAGCGATTTTCGTGCCGTAAGCCTTGGCCTGTTTCGTGTGAAACGTCCCCTGGCTGCCCGTGATGCCCTGGCAGATCGTGATGGTGTTTGAGTCGACAAGAATAGACATAGGTCTGGCGCTCTCGCAGAATTTTGAGGCTTATTCGGGAGTTTTCGTCGCGGTGCCGGACGCTCGGGCTTAGGCCGCTTTGCGGACCTCGGCGGTGATCTTGCGGGCGGCGTCGTCGAGGTCGTCGGCGGGCGTGATGGCGAGGCCGGATTGCGCCAGCAGTCGCTTGCCGAGCTCGACATTCGTGCCTTCGAGGCGAACCACCAGAGGAACCTTGATGGCCATTTCGCGCGCCGCCGCGATGATGCCCTCAGCGATGATATCGCAGCGCATGATGCCGCCGAAGATGTTGACCAGGATACCCTCGACTGCCGGATCAGCCAGGATCAGCTTGAAGGCCTCCTGCACCTTTTCTTTCGAGGCTCCACCGCCGACATCGAGGAAGTTGGCAGGTTCGGCGCCATACAATTTAATAATGTCCATCGTTGCCATGGCGAGACCCGCACCATTGACGAGGCAGCCGATGTTGCCATCGAGTTTGATGAAGGCGAGGTCGAACTTCGAAGCCTCAATTTCGGCCGGCTCTTCCTCCGAAATATCGCGCAAGGCGACGATTTCGGGGTGACGGAAGAGCGCATTGGAATCGAAGTTCATTTTTCCATCGAGCGCCATGAGATCGCCGGCGGCCGTCACCACCAGCGGGTTAATCTCTAACAGGCTCATGTCCTTATCGAGAAACAGACGGTAGAGATTGGCCGCCATGTCTTGCATCTGTTTGGCGGGCCCGCCGGAAAGTCCGAGCGCGAATGCCAGCCGACGCCCATGGTAGGGCTGAAAGCCCGTTGCCGGGTCGATACTGAGAGTGAGGATTTTTTCCGGCGTATCGTGAGCGACCTTTTCGATGTCCATGCCGCCCTCGGTGGACGCAATGAATGCAACCCGGGCCGTTGCGCGATCAACCAGCATGGAAAGATAAAGCTCGCGCGCGATCGCGGTGCCTTCCTCGATGTAAAGCCTGCGCACGACGCGGCCTGCAGGTCCGGTCTGCACCGTGACGAGAGTCGATCCGAGCATCTGTTCGGCAAATTCGGCGACTTCTTCGATGGATTTGGCGAGCCGCACGCCCCCTTTGTCCCCAGCTCGCGCTTCGACAAAGCGGCCTTTGCCGCGTCCGCCTGCGTGGATCTGCGCCTTTACGACCCATACCGGACCGGGCAGTTCGCGGGCCGCCGAGACGGCCTCCGCGACGCTGAAAGCCGCCGCACCTCGACCGGTCGGAATGCGATACTGCCGAAAGAGGTCCTTGGCCTGATGTTCATGTATATTCATGGGCTACGATCCGATCGAATGAAGCCTGCCGATGTCATCGGCTCGCGAAAACGGTGGGACTGACGGGGCGTGATCAGGCGGCGAGGTCTGGGTTGATTTGAACGCAGGCGTCGACGAGCGACTTCACCGATTCCACGGATCGCATCAGCATCTGTCGCTCCGATGAATTGAGGTCGATCTCGACGATCCGCTCCACGCCACCCGAGCCGATGATGACCGGCACGCCGACGTAGAGGCCCTTCACGCCATATTCGCCGTTCAGGTAGGCGGCGCAGGGCAGAACGCGCTTCTTGTCTTTCAGGTAGCTCTCAGCCATCGCGATGGCCGACGCCGCCGGCGCATAATAGGCTGAGCCGGTTTTCAGAAGTGCGACAATCTCCCCACCGCCCTTGCGCGTGCGGTCAACGATCTGATCGAGCCGGTCCTGGCGGATCCAGCCCATCTTGACGAGATCGGGCAGCGGTACGCCGCCGACGGTCGAGTACCGCACGAGCGGCACCATGTCGTCGCCATGGCCGCCGAGCACGAACGCCGAGACATCCTCGACGGAGACCTTGAATTCATCGGCGAGGAAGTAGCGGAAGCGCGCCGTATCGAGCACGCCGGCCATGCCGCAGACCATGTGACGGGGGAGCCCGGAGAATTTCTGCAGCGCCCAGACCATGGCATCGAGCGGGTTGGTAATGACAATGACGAAGGCGCCAGGGGCATACTTCCGGATGCCGGCACCGACCTGTTCCATGACCTTGAGATTGATGCCGATGAGATCGTCACGGCTCATGCCGGGTTTACGCGGGACGCCGGCGGTGACAATGCAAATGCCCGCCCCCTCGATGTCCGCGTAGGCATTGGTGCCTTTGAGACTGCAGTCGAACCCGTCGACAGCGCTGGATTGGGCGAGATCGAGCGCCTTGCCCTGCGGCAGCCCCTCGGCAATATCGAAAATTACGACATCCCCGAGTTCTTTAAGGCCAATCAGGTGGGCGAGCGTGCCGCCAATCATGCCGCCCCCAATTAGGGCTATTTTCGTACGCGCCATCGTAAACCTCCCCCTCCATGTCCTCCAGGCCGGCGCATCAGGCGCAGCCTTCAATCGCGGACAAACCCAGCTGGGTTTGCCCTGCCATCTCGCACCCGCGAAGGCAATCCGTTCGTTGGTAGGCTGTCGGGTAGGCAACCTCAACGAAAAAAACGCGGATCATTCTTCAGTCCAGCCCCGTTTGACGGCTGCGACCAGCGAGATAGGCGTCGCTGCGCATCTCGATAAGGCGGGAGGCGGTGCGCACGAAGAGATCGGAGCCGTCGCCATACGGATAGAGTTCGTGAGGTTCGGCGGCTGCCGAGGCGATGAGGCACACGCCGCGGTCGTAGAGCGTGTCGATCAAGGTGATGAAACGGCGTGCCTCGTTGCGCCGGTCGGGTGTCAGCACGGGAATGTCGTCGATCAGGATCGTGTGGAAGGTCCGCGCAATTTCGAGATAATCGGCCGCACCGAGGGGCAAGCCGCACAATTCGGCAAAATCGAACCGCGCCACGCCCGCCGCCGATTTGGAAATGGCAAGCTTTCGGCCTTTGACGTCCAATTCGCACGAATGCGGCGCGCTGCCTCCCGTAAGGCGAAGCCAATGGTTGTTAAGCTCGATACGGGCGTCGTCGTTGGCGGGGGTGAGGTAGAGTTTGCGGCCAGCGAGCTTATCGAGCCGGTAGTCCTTGGCCGAGCGGAGTTCCAAGACGTCCATATGGGCTTCCAACTCGGCGATGAATGGCAGGAAGAGCTGACGATTGAGGCCGTTCCAATAGAGTCGGTCCGGTGGCGAATTGGAGGTGGCAACCACCACGACATCGCGCGCAAAGAGGCCCTTAAACAGCCGGCCCAAGATCATCGCATCGGCAATGTCGGTGACGTGGAACTCGTCGAAACACAGAATCGGAGCCTCGCCTGCGATCTCCGCGGCCACGAACGGGATGGGGTCCCCGTCCGTCGTGGCGCGTCCGCGCGCAATACGATCGTGCGTTTCCGCCATGAAGGCGTGAAAGTGTATCCGGCGCTTTAAGGGGACAGCGAGTGCATCATAAAAAAGATCCATGAGCATGGTTTTGCCGCGCCCAACTGCGCCGTGAATATAAAGGCCGCGCGGCATGACGGCCCGCGTCTTCTTGAAAAGTGCGAACCGCCTCGGCTGGGAATTTAAAGCTTGCGTGAGCGCATCTGCCAAGTCATCGAGACGGGCCACCACGGCGGCCTGCGCTGGATCGGGCTCGATCTCGTGGCGCCGGATACGGGTTTCATAAGCGGTGACCATCTGGCCTGGCATCGGATTAGGCATCTCGCCCGTCGTTGCGGTCTCACCCGCCCAAGAGGTCCCAACGCATGGCCGGATGCAAGGCCTCGCGACCCTATGTCATAGCACGCTGGGATTTGGGCTGGGCCTCGGCGAATAATCCTCAGCGCTCGAAATTGCGACGGTCGCGATTGCGTCATTGCAATCGGAATTAGCGTTGCGCGCGTGCGCGGCCGACATCGTCTGCTCCGATGCACGGCGCGATTTTGAGATCCACAGCGAGCGCCGTTCTTGCAAGCGATAGCATCAATTACAGCCAGATCGATCATTCGCACTATTCAAATATCCACCTAGCCTACGGGAAACACTCGAAAAATGAGGACTTCGCGCAACACTTCCGCAGCTTGTGAGAAAATAACGACGCGAAATCGAATTTCGCTGTCAACAAAATCCTCGAACTTGCGCATATTTTTTTTGATCGAAATGATTCGATCTATAGAGGGAGAGAGAGAACGATGGCTAAAGCAGTCAAGAAGGCAGTGAAGAAGGCTCCGGCGAAGCGCACGGCAGCCAAGAAGGCTCCCGCCAAGGCGGCCAAGAAGGCCCCGGCGAAGAAGGCCGCCAAGAAGCGCAAGGCAGCCTAAGGCACGCCAGTGCGGCCGATCCCCGGATGGGCACCGGGGATTTGGCCGGGCGCCAGGAAACGAGGCGCCATTTGACTTTCAAGGCCGGTGGAGCGCGATGCGCCACCGGCCTTCTCATTTTGACGATGGGCGCGGAGACAGACGTTCGTCGGTTGGCATTCCACGCGGGATCGTTTCACGGCCCCATTCTGGGGCCAACAGCACGGCCTTTGCGGTCTTTGGCCGTTGGAGCCAATCACACGCGCCGCTGCACCATCAGTTTTTTTAGTTCTGCGATCGCCTTGGCCGGCGAGAGTCCTTTGGGGCAGGCTTTGGCGCAGTTCATGATGGTATGGCAGCGGAAGAGCCGGAACGGGTCTTCCAAGTTGTCAAGGCGCTCGCCGGTGGCCTCGTCCCGGCTATCAATGACCCAGCGGTAGGCCTGCAAGAGAATAGCCGGACCCAAATAGCGGTCCGAATTCCACCAGTAGCTAGGGCAGGATGTCGAACAGCAGGCACACAGGATGCATTCGTAGAGGCCGTCGAGCAATTCCCGATCTTGCCTGGATTGCCGCCATTCCTTCGGCGGGGCCGGCGTATCGGTCTTCAACCAGGGTTCGATGGACCGGTGCTGCGCGTAGAAGTTCGTCATGTCCGGGACGAGGTCGCGCACGACCTCCATATGGGGCAGTGGGTAGACGGTAATCGGACCGTCGACTTCCGAGATACCCTTGAGACAGGCCAGGTAGTTGGTGCCGCCGATATTCATGGCGCACGAGCCGCAGATTCCTTCGCGGCAAGAGCGGCGAAAGGTCAGAGTAGGGTCGATCTCATTCTTGATCTTGATCAGGGCATCGAGAACCATCGGCCCGCATTGGTCCTCGTTGATCCAATACGTATCCACGTGCGGATTGCGCCCGTCGTCCGGCGACCAGCGATAGATCCGGAATTCCCGCCAGCGTCCGCTGCCCTCG
>JAKALI010000280.1:3720-5948 GCA_021813195.1 Pseudomonadota bacterium | reverse complement strand
CGAGGTGCACGTCTGGCGGCAACTCGCGATGCAGCAGCTGCAGGTCTTTTTGCAGCGCTGCCGCGATGGCGGGCGTGCTGGCGTTTGTGTGACTTTCGATGTCAAAGAGCACCGCCGGTCGTCCCTGGGAAGTGACGTTCGTGTAGGTGGGCGCTGGTCCCGCCACCACGCGCGCCACGTCGCGGACGCGGATCGGATGATCGTCGTGGACTGCGATCACCACGTTGCCGATCTGCTTGGCCGAATAGACCCGACCGTCCACGGTGGTGAGGTACAGTCGATAGTTCTGCGCCAGGAATCCCGAGGAGGCGATCATGTTGTTCCGTGCGAGCGCCGCGGTCACGTCCTGCAGAGCAAGATGCGCGCCCAGGAGCCTGACCGGATCGACCAACACGTGATACTCCGGCACGCGACCGCCCACGATCTCCACCCTCGAGACCCCTGGGATCTGCAGGAAGAGCGGCTTGATGGTGTACGTGGCAGTGTTCCACAGGTCCGTGAGGCTGTGGTTGGACCCCGTGAGGCTGATACCAATGATCGGGTAGCTCAGCGAGAATCCGACGCGCTCGGCGCTCGTGACCGCTGTGGGCGGCAGCTGACTGCGAATTTCGGAAAGCCGCCCGAGGACATACAGCTCCGCCCTGTGCATGTTCGTGCCCCAGGCGAACTTCACGTTGACGATCGCCGATCCCCTTGTCGTGGTCGAAAGTACCGAGGTGACCCCGGGAATGCTCTTCAGGGACTGCTCGACCGGCCGTGTGATCGTGGCCATCATCTCGTCGGCCGGCATGATGCCGTTGCCGATATTCACCACGATGCGCGGGAAGGCTGTTGCCGGGAATACTGAGGAGGGCGTATGCAAGGCCGCGAATACGCCCGCAAGACACAGAACAGCGGCAATGAAGGATATGGCAATCGTGTGCCGGATCGCAAACCGGCCGACCGGTGAGCCGGCACTGAGGTCTGTGGGCGCACTCATCACGGGCCAGCCACAGTCGATGGCACCACCGCCGGCAGCCCCGCCGTTCCGCTTTGGATCTGAATCGCGGTGCGGGTGGGTAGTCCATACGCGCCCACCGTTACGACTCGAGTGCCGGGCGCAAGTCCGGGGCCGCTCACCTCCACCCAGCCTCCCTCGCGCAAACCAGTCTTGACGGAGACTCGGATCGCCTCATGACCACGAACGACGGAGAGGAAACCGCGCCCGCCCACGGCGTTGCGGATTACGCTCTCGCTCGGTGCCACCAGCGCATCGTGCGCCGTAGCCGTGATGATGCGCAGGCGAACGAATTGTCCCGGCCGCAGCCTGCTATGGTGCGGCAGGCTCGCCCAAGCCATGACGGTTCCGTCGCTCGAATTGATGGTGGGACTCACGTAGGCGAGCGTGGTCGTCAGCGGCAAATCACCCAGGACATGCAGGACTTCCCCTGTCTTGAGCTTCCCTGCCTCCGCCTCAGGAATGCTGGTGCGCACGACGAGCCGATCGAGGTCGATCACCTCAGCGAGTACAGTGCTCGCATCCACCGAAGTGCCCGCCTTGACGTTGACCCTGACCACCGTTCCGCTGAGCGGTGCCGTGACGCGCAGTAGCGCGAGCTGCGCCTCGGCGTTCTGTAATGCCTTCAGGGAGGCGTTGTGCTCGGCGTAGAGCCGCCTCAGCCGGGCCACTTCCTGCGCCGCGTAAGCTTCAGTCGTCGATCCGGAATTCAATTCCATCAGCAATTGGCCGCGCCTGACGCGCTGACCAGCGGTGATAGCCACTGTGGTCACCACCCCTGTTACAGGTGCGGCAATCGCGGCCGCGGCGGCGGGCCGATGCCGCGTTGCCGGGGCGGGTGCCACGACGCCAAAACCGGTGACATACCGGTGGAGGGTGATGCGTTTGAGCTCGCCCACCTGGACACTGATCATCGAGCGGATCGATGCTGCAGGCTCTCGGGAAGCCGCAGGCGCAGCCCGGTGGGATCGCAGTGTATATGCGCTAAGTGTAGCGCCCACGGCGATGATGCCGCCGGCAATCAGGATGCGGTATTTCATTGTCGAGTCCAGGTGGTTTCTTGTTCCGCGGATCGCACCACGGAAGGGGGCAGGGTGAAAGGACTTTGCACGGCGTCTTCCAGAGCGCCGAGCGCCCGTTGGGCCGACAGGTCGGCCGCGAGCCGGCTTTGAACTGCGGCGTAGAAGGCGACCTCGGCATTGGTGAGATCGAGCGGCTGCCGTTCTCCGGC
>JAKALI010000280.1:0-3710 GCA_021813195.1 Pseudomonadota bacterium | reverse complement strand
GCGGATCGTGCTGAGCGGGCGCGTCAGGTTACCCAGCAGCCCGCTGGCGGTTTGCACCTGGGCGAGGGCCGAGCGATAAGCAACCAGCGCGCCGTCGATCTGGCCGATCGCTGCCGACTGCACGGCGAGAAACCGGAAGGCGGCCGTCCGCCGCCGCGCACGCGCCTCGGCGATCGGCCCCTGGTTGTGGTTGAGCACGGGCAGGGTCAAGGTGAGCCCGAGCTGCCACTCGCTGTCGCCGGCAAGCTGCGCATTCCAGGCGTAGCCCGGCCCGATGTTGATGTTCGGCCATTGACGGGCGATCTGGAGCTTCAGTGCCGATTGACTGGCGGCGTATTGCTCGAGTGCGGCGCGCACGTCAGCACGACCCAGCAGGGCGTCGCGGCGCACATCGGGTCGGGTGAGATCCTGGGGAAATTTCCTGAGATCGGCGAACGAGAACCGCACGGAACGCAACACCCGAACCGGCACCCCGAGGGTATTCGCGAGCTTGATGCGCCCTTCCTTGATTTTGTCTCGCTGGGCTTGGCGGGCGAGAACCGTACGGTCGAGCGCGATGCGCGCCCGGGTGATCTCGTAACTGGATACGAGACCGGCTCTGAACTGTCCCTCGATCAAGCGCAAGACGGTCCGTTGCGCGGCTTCCTGACGGGCCAACAGCCGATTTCGCTCCCGCGCCGCGTAAAGTTCGCGCAATGCCGCCCGCACGCGGCTCCGCACGTTCCATACGGTACCGACGAGGTCCCATCGGGCCGCGGCGGCGAGGTGGTACGCTTCGGCCATGCGGTCGCCGCGCCGGCCGGCCGTCTCGAAGGGCCAGTTTGCGGTCACGGGCACGATCCAGGGACTGGGCGCCAGCGGGATGCCGGAATCGTGCGCGGGGCCGAACGACAGGGACGGGTTCGGCCGTTCGGCGGCGGTGATGCGCGCGGCCTGGGCCGCAAGAAGCTTCGCGCGTGCATAGGCGAGCGACGGCTGGTAATAGAACGCAACCAGGGTGAGCGCCTTGAGGTTCCAGCGATGGCCTGGGCGCGGGGGCGCGACGTGATTGGTCGCGAGGAATGCGTCGAGACCCGGTCGGACCAGGGAGCGGTCCTCGTAGGCGGCGAGCGACCGGGCGGGCGAGATCGGTCGGGGCTGGAAATGGGCGCAACCGGAGAGCGCCAGGGCGAGGACCCACAAATGACTCGCACGGACCCGTGCTGCCACTGACCTGCGGTTCATTCCTGTCATGATTAAACGAATACGCACGCGCACCGCCCTTCCCGCTCTCTCAGTGGATTCGTCAGCGGGACACCGAGGGGCGCAGCAACGGCGTGCGTTGCGTCATGACAGTGAGGCAACGAACGTGAGGCGTCCCATGACCGAGCAAGACATCCGAGACCCCGATGAGCGGGGCCCAGACCGCCGACTCGAGACCGATATCTGGACCCGCCCGGCAGCGCACGAGCAGGCGCAGCGGCCAGGATCGGCCGCAACAGCCGGTCGCCGCGGCGCATAGTGCGCCGGATGAGGGATACCATGGATGATTCTCCACCGTAGACGATGATCCGGATTGTCCGCGCGCAGGCGCGGACCCAACCACGCTGCCTTCAGGCAGCGGTCAGATCAACGACGGTGGAGCTTGGGTCCAGCGGGGAGTGAAATGCCGCGGCGACCACCGCGGAACGAAAGAAGCGAGAACATGCAGTGCACCAAGGGCGACGAACGCTGCGAAAACCGCCGGTGCCGGCGGCAATGCACCGATCTGCGGCGGGACAGCGCCCGGATGCCCATCTTCGCCCGGCAGCGTGGAGCGCGCGGCAAACGTATGACCCGGTCTGGAAAGTCCACAGCAGCTGTCAGCAGAATGACTGGTGAACTGCTGTGCGCCGGCATGCGGCTGCAATGTCAATCCCGACGGCCAACAACCGACTTGGCCCGCCAGCCACGTGACCACGAACATCGTGATCGCAGCAACTTGCCACAGCCGGTGATGCGCCCGCATCGGGATCGGATCCGTATTGGTGATTGCAGCAGCCATCTTTAGTTGAAACTACTCAACTCCCCTCGACCTGTCAAGTACTGTGCTATCTGAGCAGCAATTCTAAATGCGGCATCGACCTCACGGGCCGGCGGCGGTTCCGTACCGCCGAAAAGTTTTCCAGGAATTTCCACTGCAGCGAGGTTGCACGTGAAGTTGCATTTCCACATGGGATACCGCCATGTATCGCAAAGAAATTCAGACGGAAATTTTGCAAAGCTTTGTCGCGGAACTCGGGCAGTGGCTTAGCTTCGCTAAGCGCACGCCCGTGGCCCTCGTTCTGCGGTTCTGCAGGGGTTGTGCTGACTTCTCCATGATTCAGTCTATTTCTGCACATAACCCGCCGTAGCGGAGGCTGGCAAGGCGCCTTCATTGCACAGCCACCTTCCGTCGGACCACGGTATTGCCCGAGGTCCGCGACGGTACCTGCTGCTTCCGACAGATGGCGCAGAAAATCCGGTTCTGCTCCATCCAGAATACCGAGCGTGTCTTCCGGTCCCAAAGCGAAATTTCATGCGTGATTTCCTTTCCGCAATCGCAAAAAATTCTGACTGCCATGACTGCACCTCCAAAGGTTCAAACCGCCGTCGCCAGTGGCTGCATGCCGGACTTTCCTGAATGTGTCAGGAATTCCACCAGCGACATACCGATGCGCTCGATGTTCTGCTCATCCAAAAACCGCGCTTCGTTTTGTGTGAGATCGCCTTCTAGCAGCGCCCAGTGTCTGTCAGAGGAACGCTTCATGATTTGACGCGCAAACAGCCGGTCAAGCTGGGTGGCGAAACGACAGCCAAGAAACAAGAAATGCCGGCCGCGCCGCCGCTCCTGTACCAGGGCCGGAATCGGTGTTTGGATGTCGATTTCAGTAAGAACTTCAACAAAGTCAGTATCCGACACCAGAAAATTCGCAGCCGGCACAATTGACCCGAGCGGTTGATATAGCAGCGTTGCCCAATCGCGCGCGTGGGCTTCATCTACCCGAGCACCGTTCCGGTCGAAATACTGCGTCCATATGCCAAAGTGCTCCGACTGGCTCACGCCCTGCACCGCACCCCAACTGTTATGTGACGCGAACGCCTTCATCAACAGACCATCGTACCAAGTAGAGACAATCACCGGCAGTTGTGGCAACGATGCAAAGTAGTGGTGCAGATCGCCGGGAGCAACTTCGACGCTGAAAGCCTCAGTCATCGCCTTAACCACCGTCTTGCGGTGCTTGAAATTCTCGATAAACTGGGCTGCAGCGGTAAGGTTGTTCCGGATCTTGTGCGGCACGCTCGCTTTGGCCACCAGCCGTAACACCAGGCGCGTTGGCGAGCCAGGCAAAGCCTCGCTGCCGGGCGTGGCAGCCAGCACTCCCGGACCCAGGTATGGAATGACCGTGCCGTTCGCCATACCCGCGAAGACTTCATCGACCGCGGCCATCACGACATCCCCGATTGCAGCGACTGCAGCTGTACCGCTGATACTTGGAACAACCCGCGTCCGCCGGACAGTGCCCAATAGACGTTTGCGGCCTCCTTGCTCAGGCGGTTGACCCAGTCCTGGGCGCTCAAAGCAGCCGGTCGTGCACTCACCTCGCGCGCTGTGCCGTCCTGCGAGAATCGCACGTGAATCATAATCTCCGAATTCCCCATGACTTCCTCCTGACAATTAGAGATAAATGGCCACATTGGAACCGACATTG
>JAKALI010000279.1 GCA_021813195.1 Pseudomonadota bacterium | reverse complement strand
GCGAATTCGTGCCGCTCGTCCTGCTCGACGAATTGCTGGACATTGGCGCCAGCAGTAACGAGTCCGCCGAGCGCGTTGTCATCATCACGGACGCCGGAGAGGGCTCGCGCTTCGGCTTGGTGGTCGACGAATTGTGCGGCCATCAGCAGGTGGTGATCAAGAGCATCGAGGAGAGTTATGGCCGCGTCCCAGGAATTGCCGCGGCCACTATTCTCGGCAATGGACGGGTCGCGTTTATTCTGGACATTGAAGCGCTATCCGATCTCGCAGCAACGCTGCAAACTAGCACGAACGCAAATTGGAAAGCCGGCAATGCCGTGGAAGACACGGCGAAGGAAAAGCTTGTGAAAAACGGCGCCACTGCGAATAGCAGTATGGCGGCGGCTTAGGAGTGATGACATGGCAAACGCAATGGCGGTGAAGGTTCTCGTGGTCGATGACCAGTTCAGCGTGCGGCAGATGACCCGCATGGCGCTGGAAGAAATCGGTTTTCGACATATCCATGAAGCGGAAAACGGCGTGAAGGCAATGGAAACCGTCGCCTCGCAACCGCTCGATCTTATCATCTCGGATTACAACATGCCCGAGATGGACGGCCTCGGCCTGTTGCGCGCGGTACGCGGACATCCCACCGTGCGCAAGGTTCCGTTCATCCTGCTCACCGGGCGCGGCGATCGCGAGCTCGTCGTCAAGGCGGCGCAGATCGGCGTGAACAACTATCTGGTGAAGCCGTTCACCGCCGATATCCTGCGCCAGAAGATCGAGCAGGTCATCGGGAAGTTGTCGTAACGGCGGCGCAGACGCAGCCTGCGGCAAGCACTATCGGTGTTCGAGGAAGCGGTCGTGACGGTCGAAGAGCCAGCCAATGACGTTGGGGCCTTCCTTGCGGTTGTCGCCGCGCTCCTTCTCGACAACGTGGTGCGACTCGACGAGACTGTCGGTCAGGTGACCGACCTGATTATGAGTAGCGGGCGTCCGAGCCGGGACATGATCGTGGCGTTTCAACACTTCGATCGTCTGAAGCAGGAGTTTGAGGCGCTTGGCGACGCGTTGACGCGTTATGCCGAAGCCACGAACGCCGCGCAGATGAGCGGTGACGAGCATGATGAGTTGAAGCACAGCATCATCTCCGCAATCACAGTGAACGATCTTAAGGATCGACTGCTGCGTCGCCTGCAAAGCGATATGCCGGAAGCCGTCGCACCACAGATTTCAGACCATGAGCTGGAGCAGGTGGGCGTCGACGTGGAATTCTGATGCGGCATGGGCGTTTGGTCCACATGACGCAAATGGCCGCATGAACGAGGCAATGGATCAAATGACCGTTCACAAGGCATTTATCAACGAGCTGGAAGAGGCGCTTTCGCATGGTTCCGCCGAACGTCGCGCCAAGGCGTTGCGGCGTGTCACCGACCTGTTCGTGCTCGGATCAGGCCATTTTTCCAACGATCAAATCGCAGTATTCGATGCGGTCTTAAATCACCTTCTTGTCGATATGGAGCGCTCGGCGCGGGCGTTGCTCGCCGAGCGGCTGGCGAAAATTCCAAATGGGCCGCCGCAGGTGATTCGCCGGCTTGCGTTTGACGACGTCATCGACGTGGCCGAGCCTGTTCTGGTTCAGTCGGAAATGCTCGATAATTCCACGCTGGTCGAGAACGCCAGAACTAAGAGCCAGCAACATTTGCTGGCGATTTCCCGGCGAAAGTCGCTTGCGGAAACGGTCACCGACGTGCTGGTGGAACGTGGTGACCGCGCAGTGGCGCTGAGTACGGTGCAGAATGCGGGAGCGAAAATCTCCGAAACGGGCTTTGTCAGGTTGGTGAAACGGTCTGCAGGTGACGACGAACTGACCCAATCGGTTGGTTCCCGGCCCGAAATTTCGCGTCAGCATTTCGTGAAGTTGTTGACCACGGCGTCAGCCGCCGTTCGCGCGACACTGGAGGCCGCCCATCCGGAAAACGTCGGCGAGATCCGGAATGTGATTGCAGATGTCGTCACTTCTTTCCAGACGCAAGCGGCCGCCGCATCGCGCGACTTCGTCAATGCGCGGGCGCTGATCGAGTCATTGCAGGCGACCGGAAAGCTCGATGAGGCCGCCGTCGAGGCCTTTGCGCGCGCCGGTACGTTCGAAGAAACGGCGGTCGCGCTTGCGAAATTGAGCAATTTGCCAATCGAAGTTGTCGAGCGTGCAATGGTTCAGGACCGTGAGGAGACCATCCTGATCATCATCAGGGCGATTGGTTTCGCTTGGCCTACGGCCAAGGCCGTATTACTGCTGCGCGCGGGAAAGCGCGGCCTGTCGCCCAATACGCTTGAGCAATGCAACGTCGTCTTTAATCGGCTGAAAAGAGGAACGGCGCAACAGGTCGTTGATTTTCAGCGAAAGCGCCAGCAGGCGAAGGCCGTATTGGCTGATTAATCAGCTTTTTCTTCGCCTTTGGCTGTTTCCGGCGGAGAGAGCGGCAACTCGGGTTCCTTTGCCTGTAGGTCGGGTTGCGTGCGAACCGCGAGTTCGACAATTCGACGGAGGCCGGAACTCATTTCAGGCACTTGATGGGGTCCGAGGTTGCGATACGGCTCCGTGCGGACCAGGAAAAGCGCATTGACGTGGCAATCAACGATGTCCTTGTCGTAGGCCGCGCCCGCCTTCATCGTATCAAGAATGGCGCAAAGAGAGCCTGCGACGAAGGTGACCAGTTCATATCCCATGGTGGAGCCGATATCGCGCAACTGCGAGCAGTTGGCGTCGGCGCGCTCGATGACCGCCATATCAGCGGGATTGCTTTCGATCTCGGCAAGGATCAGGCTGAGTTGTTGCAGCTCCTGCTCGATCCAATCGACGAATTCTGATGAGAGCTGTTCGACGTGCGACTGGGCTTTTGAGATGGCGTGTTGGCGCGGCACGCCGCCGGGGCGCCGCGCCATTGCTACGAAGCGAGAGTCGACGTGGAAAATGCGCGCCTCGGGTTTCTTGTCTTTTGACATCAAGATTGTCCTGATCGGGTCGCACTGAAGAGCGCATCGATGTCGTTTTGCGCAAGAGCCGGCCCAACTTCTTCGGCCACCGCTATGACTTTGTCGCCTTTGCGGCGCCCGACGCCGCCCGGATAGCCCTCAATCTTGAATCGCCGGTCCGGTCCGAAATAGTTGGGGGTATCGATAAACGGACGCGGATTCAAAGCAATCCAGCAAAGCCTGTCGTAGAGGCTGTTGGGCGACATCGGCTTGGCGACGACCATGTTGGCGCCGACGTCGCGCGCGGTCTTGATCGTCGTCTCGCTCGTGTCGCTGGTCATGAGGAGAATCGGCACAGTACGATTCTGATTGTGGGCATTGCAGCGAATTGTGCGCGTTGCTTTGAGCCCGCCGTGCGGCGGAAGTCGCGTGTCACAGACCAGAATATCGATCTTCTGTCCGGTGAGGGCCTCGAACAAGCCCAGTGAATTCGGCACCTCGAGCACCTTATTGGCGCCAAAACCACGCAACATGCCGTGAATGACACGACGCAAATATGCGTTCGGATCGGCCACCAAGATGACCAGATCGCGCAAATTTATCGTGTGGTTCTTCATGTCGGGCCTTAAGCGAACGCCATCCGGCGCCGGAATAAAGCGGCTAGCAGCAGTGCCAGTGGTGCGGCGTCGCCAGGCCGTCCGTGCCGTTGTTTTCGAGAGAACGGATATGGGCCGCTCAGTGTGCCGATCATTCGCTCGTCGCCAACGAACCGGTTCGATCAGTTATTCGCGTCGTTGTGAATTGTACTTGTGCAACCAAGATTAACGATTCGGGCTAACCCACCCTTAATTATCGATATCTGGCAAAATATTAAACTGGAATAACATCCCTTGCCGGGAAATGGCTTGGACTTGGCTGCATGCACGGCGAGAAGTGCTTGAAATGGTACCGCGCTACCGAGAGTTGATTTCACATAATCGTTCACGGCATGCCGATCAACTGTCGTTATATTTTAATTTACAATTTTACTTATAGTTTAGGGGCGCGGGACTCGGTCGAGTCGAATCCAGCTTCGGGGTCTGGGTGGCATTGGAAATGGATCGGGATCCGGTGTGTTTCGGGTGGGGGGTATCGCTTATTGATCGAGCGAGGAGGTGACGTCAGCAAGCTGTGCTGATGCGCTCCGCATTCGTCGATGATGCTGACGATACCGTGTGTCGGCTGAAAGGCCGATCGTCGTTATGTGGGCAACCGCTTGTTCGCGGCAGCCGGTGATAACAGGCGTCAGCACAGGAAGGCGAACTTGACAAACACAGACGTCAGAAGACCAGCCAAAATATTGGATCGAAGTCGTTTCGGAATTCAAAGCGCGGTTTCTCTATCTGAAGGGCCGCCCCCCGGAACGCCGGACTTCCTGGATCCGCAGACTTTCCGCGCGGCGGCTTCGTGCAGGCTTGACGTCATTTCGCATGAGCGCGGCGTCAACTGCGCAACCTGTTTGGGTACGAAATCCGCGTTGTGCGCGAAGCTGCATGAGAAGCTCGAAAATGACGAGCATCTCTCTGGGAGAGCAGTACTTGAATCGTCGGTGCAGATCGTGCCGCCCCGGCGATCGATCTATCACCCGAAGGAGTGGTCGGAATACATCCCGATCATCTGTCATGGATGGGCAGCTTCGTCGATTACGTTACCTGACGGGCGCCGGCAAATCCTTTCTTTCGTCTTGCCGGGCGATCTGGTTTCCACAGCCGGGTTCTTGGAACCGATGTCCGGTCGCACCGTCGAAGCGATAACGGAAGTGACGTATCGAAAGTTCAAGCGCAGCGAACTCCGGACCTTCATGTTCGCCCATTCGGATTTGATGGACATCCTGTCGAAGACGTTGGTCGAAGACCGTATGGAAGTCGATCAATTGGCGCTTGATCTCGGTCGCCGCCCGGCGGACGAGCGGATTGGCAGGTTGATCCTGAAGCTGGCGAAAAAGCTGGCGGCGCGCGGGATGATGAACGATCGCACCATGGAATTTCCGTTGCGCCAACGCCATATTGCCGACGCGACCGGACTGACCCCCGTTCATGTCAGCAAGATGATGGGGGAATTCCAGCGTAATGGACTGATCGAAATCAGTGGTCGGTCGCTTACCATCATCGACGAGACCGAATTGCACCGCATTGCCGATTGGCGTTAGCGCGGGCGTCTCGCGCGCTTGTTGCGTTAAGACGGCGTAGCGCTCGTACAAGATAGTTTCGCTTAGCGGCTGAATCGCGCCCGGTAATCCTGTGGCGTTGCCGCCAGCAAGCGCAGGAAGCTGCGGCGTAACGTTTCCTCCGATCCAAATCCGCACTGCTTGGCAACGCGCTTGAGCGGGAGACGTGTATCGGAAAGCAGCCTGCGCGCTTCTTCCACCCGCATTCGCTCGACCGCGCGCGCCGGCGTGATCCCGGTCGCCTCTGCATAGCGCCGGCTGAAGCTGCGCTCGCTCATCCCGGCCTTTTGCGCCAAGGCGGGAAGAGACAGGTCACTGGCAAGACGCCCCGCCATCCAGTCGTGAAGCGCGCCAAAACGCTCCTCCGCGCCTTGGAGCGATAAGGCGCTACTGAATTGCGCCTGCCCGCCGGGGCGCTTGAGAAAAACGACCAGGTGGCGGGCGACCGCCAGCGCCAGGGCGCGACCGGCATCCTCCTCGACCAAGGCCAGGGCCAGATCGATGGCAGCGGTCACCCCGGCCGAAGTCCAAATCGCACCATCGCGCACAAAGATGGGATCCGGCTCGACCCGGATGGCTGGGTAACGGCGAGCGAGCTCGGCGCAATGCAACCAATGTGTCACCGCGCATTTGCCGTCCAACAAGCCCGCTGCGGCGAGCAGAAAGGCGCCGGTGCACACAGACGCCGTCCGCCGCGCGCGGCGCGCCCGGCTGCGCACCCAGCCCAATAGCGCCCGGTCCGTGGCTGCCGCATGCACGCCTGGCCCGCCGGCGACGATAAACGTGTCCAGCGCAGCCTGCGGCGACGGTAG
>JAKALI010000278.1 GCA_021813195.1 Pseudomonadota bacterium | reverse complement strand
TACGCGATGGCCCCAGCAGAGTGGCGGTGCCGGGCTCACGCGCACCTCCACCAGCCGATGGATTTGCTAGCGAAGGATGAGATTGATCTGAAGCAGGCGCTCAAGGCCATGCCCCCGCTGATCAAGGGCTACTTGCGGCTTGGGGCCTTCGTCGGTGATGGCGCGGTCATCGATCGGCAATTCGGCACGACGGATGTGCTGATTATCCTGCCCGTGGAAAAGATCGATCCCCGCTATTTCGAGCATTTCGGGGCCCCCGACGAGCTGAAGAGCCGCGTAGCCCTTCAAGACTGACCAGCCAACCGGCACCCTGACAATCCGCCTGGGTCTTTCGCCGCAAGCGGGAAGCGGATAGGAAGGTGCGCACTTGGTCCACACGGCGCAATTTTCCGACATGGTCTCGATTCCCCATTTACCTGCTGGAACTGCTGCATCCGTCTCTTCGCCCGGCGCCGCGGCCGATCTGGAGCGTGCGCCATCGACCCTGTCGCTTGCTGGCTTGACGCGGCCGGCGCTGGCGGCAGCCCTGCGCGATGCGGGCGTGCCCGAAAAGCAAGTCCGCATGCGCGTCGCCCAGCTCTGGCGCTGGATTTATGTGTCGGGTGCGACAGCCTTCGACGACATGACGGACATCGCAAAGGACCTGCGCAAAGAGCTGAGCCAACGCTTTGAATTGACGCGGCCACAAATCGTAAGTGAGCAAGTCTCCGTCGACGGCACTCGCAAATGGTTGTTGCGATTGGCGCGCCGTGGCCACGAGCGGCGGGCCCCAGAGGTGGAATGCGTCTACATACCGGAAGAAGATCGCGGCACGTTGTGTATCTCCTCCCAGGTTGGCTGCACGCTGACCTGCACCTTCTGCCACACCGGCACGCAGCGTCTGGTGCGCAATCTTGAGGTCCACGAGATCGTCGGTCAGATTTTGTTGGCCCGCGACCGTATCGGCGATTGGCCGGGCGGCCTGCCTCCCAGCGATGGTGGGCTGCTGCCGCAAGGCGACCGCAAGATCACAAACGTCGTCCTCATGGGCATGGGCGAGCCGCTCTACAATTTCGACAATGTGCGCGATGCCATGGAGGTCACGGCGGACGGTGAAGGCTTGTCGATGTCGAAGCGGCGCATCACGCTGTCCACGTCTGGCGTTGTGCCTGAGATTGGACGCTGGGGCGCTGAAGCCGGCACGATGCTTGCCATCTCACTGCACGCCGTGCGCGATGACTTGCGCGACGAGCTGGTGCCAATCAATCGAAAATACCCCATTGCGCAATTGCTGGAAGCATGTCGCCAGTATCCTGGCTTGTCGAACGCGCGCCGTATCACCTTCGAATACGTCATGCTGAAAGGGATCAACGATAGCTTGGCGGAAGCGCGCGAACTCGTGCGGCTCCTGGCTGGCATTCCGGCCAAGATCAATCTGATCCCGTTCAACCCCTGGCCCGGCACGCGCTATGAATGCTCCGACTGGGCGCAGATCGAGCGGTTCGCCGAGGTCGTCAACAGAGCGGGATACGCGAGTCCCGTTCGCACGCCGCGTGGGCGCGATATCCTGGCGGCGTGCGGCCAGCTCCGGTCCGAAAGTGAGCGCCTCAGCGCGCGCGAACGGTCCACCTTGACGGCGGGCTCGACTCTAGCCGGGAGCTGATCCGATGGTTCTGCGCACACTCGGCCGTCTCATCTTAATTCCCGTCGCATTCATTCTGGCCGCCGCAGCCACAACCTTCGTCGCAGTTACGCTGGGACTTGAGAAAATCACCGTAGCGATGGGCGGACGCGAGGGTGGTTTCGAGACGATCGAAGCCTATTGGGAGCTCATCGCCAAAGGCAGCACCCTGTTGGCGGGTCTGACGATCCTGCCCGCACTCGTCGTCGTCATCATCGGCGAAGTCGCCCGCATTCGTTCCTGGCTCTACTACATGATCGGCGGCGGCTTGGCCGTTGGGCTGCTCCCCCTGCTCACCCGCGCGGGCGGGCCTGACATGTTCGCGAGCCCTCCGGCGGCGTTATGGCAAGTGCTCGCAACGGCGGGCTTTGCGGGCGGCCTCGTGTATTGGCTCATCGCCGGCCGCACGGCCTGAAAGCCCTGCGCTCAGGGTTCAGGACTTCAAAAACTCGCTTGATGTGAACAACGATTGGAATGGAATACCGGCCTCGGCGTACAGCTCGGCTGCGCCCGACTGACGATCCAGAACCGAGATGACGAGCACGACTTTGCCGCCCGCTTCCTCGATGTGACGAATCGCCTTCATCGCTGAACCGCCGGTTGTTGTGACGTCCTCCACAACGGCGATCCGCTTGCCGGAGATGTCACCAACGGCGTCGATGAGTTTGCGCGTACCGTGATCTTTGGCGGCCTTGCGCACGAAGAAGCCAGGGATCGGCTGGCCGACCATACCGCTTACCATGGCCAGCGGCGCAATGAGCGGAACCGCGCCCATTTCCAGTCCGCCCGCCAGATCAATGTTCAGATCCTTCATGCGATCAAACAGAAGCCGGCTCAGGACGAGCGCACCTTCAGGATCGAACATTGTGGGCTTCAAATCGAAGTAGTGGTCACTCTTCTGACCCGAGGCGAGCGTGACCTCGCCGCGAACGAACGACTTTTGCTTGATGATCTCGAACGCGCGCTGGCGGTCGTCGCTGGAACTCGTGGTGGCTTGTGGCATAACGAGGGGCCGCCTTCAGTCCTAAAGTGTGTGATGGGGGTGCCTACACGAGGGGTGGCCGCCGAACAATATAGCCAGCCCATAATTCCTGTGGTCGAGCCTTCCCTTTGCGCCCCACACTGCGCCGCCCTATTCTGCCGGCCTGTTCAGCCGCACGGCGTTGCAGCCCTGCGACCGGCGCAGACGTCCAGCCATCAAGGGGGCTGGAGGGGGCGACAACAGCGGATTTGGCGCGGGGGACGAGGACTGCCGCATGACGATACTCCGGGTCGTGTTGGGTTACGTCGTCGCAGCGCTGATTGCTGGATTGGTGCAAACCTTTTTTGTCGTCACACCGCAAGACCTTTGGGCGGCTCCCGACCGACTCGGTGAAATTGCACTGCTCTCCGCCATGGCCGGGACGCTATCGGGAATTTTTGCGCTACCGTTCGCCCTCCCGGTCATCGCTGTTGTCGAGTGGTTGGGGGCGCGCAGTTGGATCGGGTACGCCCTCGCCGGTATCGGGGTGGCGATGGCTGGCTTCATCGTGCTGATTGCCGCTGAGCCGCCGGATCGCACCATCCTCAATGATTATGCCTTTCGCGCCTTTTTGACGTCGGGGTTTTTCGGCGGACTGACCTACTGGGCGATCGCGGGGCGACGGGCCGGTGGTTCGCGGCCGGGGAGCCCAGAGGGTCCGCCTCGCAGCGATAACTCGGCCGAAGCGTCGGGCAGCCCGCACATCGCCAAGCCCTGACGCTCAGATCCCTCGAGCGGGCGGAAAAAATTTGTGTCGGCGTCAACGCGCCTTTAGGACTGGCGCATGCCAATTGGGGCGGTCACGCTGTGCGTGGGGTGAATGGGAGATCGATACACATGCAGCCCTTCGAGCAGCACGCCCGAATCGTCCGCCACGCGAGCGACGCGGCCTTCCACTACACCATCGCAACCCTGAATGCGTCCCTCGAGGCGACGGATCGGGCTCTGGCTATGTGGTCCCAGATCGCCCGCGATTTCGATCCGGGGCTCGATCCAAAGCACACATGCCAGGACACGCCGAACTTCTTCGCGACGTCGGGCGCACGATCAGACGGTCCCACCGGTGCAGCTTTTGATGCCTTCTCGCCATTCGGGTGGCCGAACCCCTTCGTGGATGCGCTTGCGGCATTCTGGGGCTTTGAGACACCGCGCGCAGGCAAGGCACGCTGCGGCCGCTATGGCCCTTCACAGTCGTGTTCGCCACTTGCATGGTGGGCCTGGTGGCCCCGCAGCTCCCAACCGGCCGTATGGCCATGGGCCTATGGCATGATGTCGGCGGGTGTGCCCGGATCGGTCGCCTGGCCAATGGCGGAAGCCAATTTGGCAGCGGCGGAAGCCAGCCTGCGAGCCGCCGAGGCGTTCGGCTTCAAACTATCGCCGAGCCTGGCAACGGACGGATTCGCGTGGGCCGCTCGGTGGTCCTTGAACCCATCCGAAGGGGCCAGTACAGCGCACGTTGCGCCGCCGCTACTCTTCGCGTTCTGGCCAATATCGATCCAAACACACTGGCGGTGACGTCGGCTCGTCACGGCGCCACCGGATCAGCACGGGCCGCGTACGCAAGACGTGGCTTACGGCGACTGAGGTTTGATGGGCGGCACCTCGGCCGGAGAAACCGTGCTCGTTTGCGAGCCCGGCGCTGGAATTTCGGTGGGAACCTTGACCACGGCCGAGGGCACCGACTCGGCTACCGCAGACGGCGCCGCTTTGGCCGGCGCAGTCGGTGCTGAACCGGAAACTTCAGCCGCGGCGGGCGCGGAGCTTGGCGGCTCGTTCGTCTTCGCAGGCTTTTGCTCGCCGGCCGCAGTTGCTCCGGGCGTAGCGGTTTTTGCCTCGGCGGGTTGGGCGCTTTCTGGCTGGGGTTTCGGCTTGGGCTTAGCGGCCGTGGATTTTGGCTTTTGTTCCTTACCCGGCACCTTTTTCTCGGCGCAACGCGCGGGCGTGAACGACCCATCGGCCTGGGGGATGTGGGCGACCCAAGCGCAATTCGCTGCCGCACGGCAGTCGTCCTCGCCTTGTTCTTCGCACTTGACCGGCCCCTTGGCCTTCTTTGGCGCATCAGCGGGCTTCTTCGCGTTTTCACCGCCGGTAGGAGCGAGCCAAGGCAGTTCCTCGGCGGCGGGCGGATTAGCGGCGGTCCTGGAGGGCTCCTCAGCGAGAATTGGCGCGATTGTGGTCATCAAAAGAGCCAGCAAGCCGCTACCAGCAAGCACAATTCCTTTTGGCACCGCCCGGTCCATGTTTTGTCCCACTCAAAGTCCCCACACCGGCCGGGAATGTTACACCCTGGATCAACCAAAGGACGACCGCTGCCTCCATTTTCAGCAATCACAAGATAATTCAGCTTCGTAACAAAGCTCCCAACAGAAGTCGTCTGCCACGGCAGAGACTTGCACGGTGTTTGCGAACGCTCACGAGCGCCATGATCCGCTGTTCCGGTCTGGCACATCCAGCAAGGCTCCAAACCATGTTCGAACGCAACAAGGTTGATAATGCTGCGCCCCCATCGGTGCCGGTAAGCGTGGAAATCGAGTGCGACGACCGCACTGTGGTCAAGGGCCGCTTGATCATCTCCGGGGCCCGAACGCTGGCCGAGGTCTTGAATGGGAGTGGTCAGTTCATCGAGTTCGAGCCCTATGACGGGCCCCGCCGCCTCGTTTCCAAATCCATTGTGCGTTCCATTCAGACTGTGAACGTCCCGGACGCTCGTCAGCTTGCCGCGCGACGTCGCGAGATCGAAGGCTTCGATCCGCACAGCGTGTTGGGTGTCGCCGCGGACGCCCCATTTGACGAGGTGCGCAACGCCTACGTCCGCTTATCCAAAATTTACCACCCAGATCGCTATCAAAGCATGGAATTGCCGTCCGAAGTGCGGGAGTATCTGGCGGCGATGGCCGCGCGCATCAATATCGCCTATGGCGCGCTCGAAAAACTAATGGTGGCGGAAAAGTCCCGCGCGGCGGCACGCTCAGAACCCATCTACACGTCCCGCCCGCGAGCCTGAAGCTGGCCACAGCTGAGCATGGCTTCAGGGCTGTTTGCGCGGATCGGCGGCATCCTCGATCGTCATTTCGATTTTCTCGCGCCCGCCCCACGTGTCGCGCTTCAAGGTGCCGGCGACGTGGATGGGCATCCCGCCTGTCTCTTGCAACTCACGGCCCAGAGGCTGGCCCGCGGCGCGGAAGGCCACCGCATCGAGCCGTGAGCCGTCGCTCGCCTCCAGCAGGCATCGCACATGATTGTCGCCCACCACTTTGGCGAAACGGACCCGAACGGCCGGTAAGACAAAGCGTGGTGGTGGATTGCCC
>JAKALI010000277.1 GCA_021813195.1 Pseudomonadota bacterium | reverse complement strand
GTCCACCGGCAAGCCGTGCCGGTGATCCATCAGCACGTGCGCCATGTACGAGAGCTTGGCCGCGACGTTGCGGCTCTTGCGATACAGCTTCGCTTCGGGGTCCGTCGGCGATACGTGCGTCTCGTTGGTGCGCTTCTCGCCGTGAAAGTCGACGCTACGATTGCGCCCGGGTCCTGGCGGCTCATCCTGGCCATCGCGCCGGCGCATGCTCTTGACCGCCGCCCACGACTCGATCAGCGTGCCATCGACGCTGAAGTGCTCGTTGGACAGCAGTCGCGCCGCCTTGGCGCTGCGAACTACGCGGCGCAGCAACTTGCGCGCCACCTTCGCCTCGATCAGTCGCTCCCGGTTCTTCGTGAACGTCGAGTGGTCCCACACCGCTTCATCGACGCTCAGGCCCACGAACCAGCGGAACAACAGGTTGTAATCGAGTTGCTCGCACAGGAGCCGTTCGCTGCGGATCGAGTACAGGATCTGCAACGTCAAAGCACGCACGAGGCGCTCCGGCGCGATCGAGGCGCGACCGCCCTCAGCGTAGACACGGTCAAATTCCCGGCTCATGCTCGAAAGCGCCTCATCCAGCAGCCTTCGCACCGCGCGCAGCGGGTGATCCGCCGGCACCCGATCTTCGAGCGAGACGTAACTGAACATCCCGCCTTGCTGCACATCCACTCCGCGCATCCGCATCGCTCCAGACGTTGTCGATGGCGTACTGTGCATGATGTGAGGCGTTTTTCAACAGCCTGTTAGGCCAACGCGCGGGGATAGTACTGCAATTGCACGCCGAATCGATGCCGAAAATCGCTAGATTCGCACGCAAATGCAGGAATGGCGATCGAATAGCCTCACGTGGAAAAATATTATCCCCTTTGGATTATGCTGATGAAATCAATCGATCCAACGCGAGGGACACCGGGATCATCTCAGGAATCACGAACCGAGCGAATCGTTCTACCAGGGGTCGGATGTTTCGTGATTCCGCCGGTATCGGTCCGTCGTGAGGATTCATCGCAATGGCTTCCGTCTCCGCCGCGCGAACCGCCGATTGCCGCGCCATGCGCATCGCATCGGGTGCATAGAGCGGCCCTAGCCATTCGGGTAGAGCCGCCAACAGACCGGGCCACTGTGCAAGAGCAAGGTACAGCCCAGGCGTGAAGCTGTCTCCAATGGTCTCGTGCTTCGCCGCGAGTCTCTTGGTCAGCGCAATCGAATACGACGTCAGTGCCGTGGTCCGCGACGATTGCGCAGCCGGTGATCCCGCGAATGGCTCCGCGTCGGTCGGTGAGGTTTCGGCGTCGAACGGGCTAATCACGTCCATACGTAGACGCAGGGCCGTCAACGCTATGAGATTAGTCAAATTGCCCCGCAAGAAGGTCGCAAGAATTGCACGGATTCGTGGCAACGATTCCGCCTTGACATCAGCGGAAGCCAAAGCAGCTCGCGTCCGATTCTCTAACTGTGGTAAAGAAATCGCGCGCGCGACTCGGCTCCGCGCAGCGTCCATGTCCGCCGACAAAACCAATGGCCGAACCGATCTCCACGTCCATTCGAGTGCGACCGGTACCGCGGCGATCTGTCGCCAGACGGAGTTGACCGCCGGTACGTGCGAGACCGCACAAATGTCGGCAAATATCGCCGCGACTTCCGGCGCTGCGGTTCCAGGGACACGTTCCGGCGGATTTGGCATGCGTTCCGAACCTTCGCTCAAGGCGGCGGCTCGAGCAACGATGGCAGTTCTGCGAGGCTGTGAACCTCATGATCCGGCGAGCCCGGGAGTCGCTCGCGTCGCTGTTTGTAACGATTACACCATACGACGCGCATACCGAACGCGGAAGCGGCGAACGCATCCCATGCGTTCGACGATTGGAACGAGACTTGATCTGGACGCAACGCCAGCCGTTCGAGCGCATGCTCATACACGCGAGGGTGTGTTTTGAAGCACCGCACCGCATCGGCGGACAATACGACATCGATCAGATCCTCGACTCCGGCGGCGCGCGACGCCGACTCGATCATCGGCATCGAGCCATTCGACAGGATTGCCGTGATAAAGCCGGCGGAACGCAAGTTGCGGAGCACCCCCGGAATCTCCGGAAACACAGGTGGCGTGAGGTATAGACTCATCAGGTGTGCGCGCAGGGAAGGGTTCGTGAGGTGAAGGCTTTCGAGTGCGTAGTCCAAGGCGTCGCCGGTCACCTGCCAGAAGTCGACGTACTGTTGCTAAATGGTGCGCAACCACGTGTACTGCAGTTGTTTTTCGCGCCAGAGCGCCGCCAATGCATCACGCGTCTCGTGAGGAATATCTGTACAAAGCGTCACAATGGTGGCGAAGTCGAAGATCGTGCCGTAGGCGTCGAAAATGCAGGCACGAATTCCATGGAGCGGTCTCATGAAGAGCCATTCCGCCTTCTGCGGTGTCGGGGGGAATGAGGGCGATCTTACACGAGGAGACCGACCTCGCGAGCGCTCATAGCTCCGTCGAGGCCAATTGGCGGTCAAGGGTATTTTATGCGGGGACACCGCGAATCCTTTTGAGTTCATCGCCCCTCTAAGCCAGACAGCCGGTGCGGACTTGGGGGGCGCTTGCACCAATTCGGGCCGGGGGATAAGTGGGGCTTCTTCTTCGAGAGGACGACAGAATTCATTCTATTCGACTGGAGTACAGAGCAATGGCACGATTTCCGTCCCTACCCGACGAGCCGCAGCTCCTGGATGTATTTCGAAGGTTTCCGGATGGGCTGCTGCCCCTGCTTGAGTATCATGACGCGGTCCTGCGCGCGCCGTCGCCACTGACGATCGGGCAACGCGAACTGATTGCTGCGTACGTCTCCGCAGTGAACGCCTGCAAATATTGCATCGGCGCGCACACAGTGATTGCCCAAATCCACGACGTATCAGCCGACGTTCTAGAGAGCGCCTTGCACGATCCGAATGGCGGACTCGTCGAGCCGCCGATGCGCGCACTTCTCGCATTTGTCCGGAAGTTGACCGAGACCCCGAGTCGGATGTCCGACGCGGATGCCGAAGGCGTATACGCGGCCGGTTGGGACGAAACGGCGCTCTTTCACGCGATACGTATCTGCGCGTTGTTCAATTTCATGAACCGAATCGTCGAGGGCTGTGGCGTTACGGCGACGGACCGGACGATGGCGGGGGTTCTCGAGCGTCACCGCGCCAAAAAGGATGACCCGCAATCCTACCGCTCACTCGCAGAACAACTCGGAATGTGACTGGGCGCCGCGATCACGCTCCGGGTAGGAAGGCGAATTCGACGCTACCCCATAGAAGGTTTCGCGATCCATTGCCGTAGCGCAGCTCGGGGGTCTGAAATCTCGCGACATAGCGGATGACCAAACCGTTGCGCGGCATCCACTGCACGCCGAGCCAAGCGTCCATGAGAATCGGCTGCAGATCTGTCGGTGAATAACGCAGATCGCTATGCCGGAACTGACCCTGGAGAAATGCGTCATACGCGCGAAGGCGAACGCGACCGCCCGCCATCACAAACAATTCCGGCCGGTTCAGTGTAGGGAGCGAGGCCACAGATCCGAACCCGTCGGCGTAGGTATTCTGCTCCGGGGCGACGCTCCACCAAGGCGACGCAATCCAACCAGCGCGCGCGTTGAAGGCGAGACCCACGTCGGTCAGCGTGCCCACGTTCACCGTCCACGCCCCCTTGAGATCCGTCTGCAATGATCCCTCCCGTTTCGACGAAGACCAGAGCGACTGGCGGGAGATCTCCACGCGCGCCGTCGGCTCGCCACCTGAGGAAATCTGATGAGACCAACCGCGGGCCTGGGCGCTTCCGGTGGCGTCGTGCAGCACCTGCTGAACACCTTGGGCAAGACCAAGACCCATGATCCCGAACGTAATGGACGAATCGATTGCGGAGTTCTCATCGTCGAACACCGACTCTCGTGTGGCGCTCAGGTACAGCAGGCTCGAGTAAGGGCGATCGCCGAGGACCGCCTGCCTGGCGCGTAAGTGGCCCGGTGTCATTACGAGCAAACCCCCGCCGATGGCGTTTGACGATGGACCATCGTGATCGGATCGATCCGTTCTCCTCAAGTGTTCGTCCAGCCACTTCAGCCCATGGGTTGACCAACGCGGACCGCAGCGCCCATCCCGAGTGGCCGCGTAGATCGAGAGCCCACCTGCATAATCCTCATCGCGCGGCGGGTCGACGAGCAGATGCTCGTCTAGATTGATGCCCGCGCTCACGCAGCCAGCACGCGCACTCAGGGACCATAACTGTACGATCGCGAAGAATGTCGCGATTGCGAGCGATGGCCTCACTCAGTCGCTCGACAAAAGGTCCGCGATCAACGCCGTCCAGCCCGTCTGGTGAGAGGCGCCAAGTCCGCATCCGGAATCACCGTGGAAGTATTCGTGGAAGAGGATGTGATCCCTGAAGTGTGGATCGAGTTGATACTGTGGCCGATCTCCGAACACTGGACGATGACCGACGGAATTGCGCAGAAAGATCTGCGCGAGTCGTGCGGAGATATCGGAGGCGATCTCTCGCAGGGTGGCGGTGCGGCCGCTACCCGTCGGTGACTCGACCGCGAAGTCGTCGCCGTAATAGCGATGGAAGCGGCGCAACGAATCGATCAGCAAGTAGTTGACCGAGAACCATATCGGGCCGCGCCAGTTCGAATTGCCGCCAAAGTCGACGGTGCGAGACTCCGCTGGCGCATAGCTGACCTCGAAACGATGTCCGCGCACGTCGAGTCCGTACGGTGGGTCAACGTGTGACCGCGATAGCGAGCGAATCCCAAAGTCGCTAAGAAACTCGTTCTCGTCGAGCGCTCGATGCAACAGCCTCTTCATGCGGTGCCCGCGCAGTAGGGATAGGAGCCTGCGGTCGCCACGACCTGGTTCGTTCCACCGAGAGACCAGTGCCGCGAGTTGCGGTCGATACTTCATGAACCACTCGAGTCGACGCTTGAAGCCGGGCAGTCGGTCCAATGTCTCGGGCTCAAGAATCTCGACTGCGCACAGGGGGATCAACCCGACGATCGACCGAACCCGGACACGCACGTCTTCGCCTTCCGGGAAGTGAAGGACGTCATAGAAGAATTGATCCTGCTCGTCCCAGAGCGAAAGATGGCTCTCGCCGATGCCGTTCATCGCTGCGGCGATGTAGAGGAAATGTTCGAAAAATTTGGTCGCCACATCCTCGTAGACGGGATTCTCGAGTGCCAGCTCGAGCGCAATGCGCATCAGGTTGAGTGCGTACATTGCCATCCAGCTCGTGCCGTCCGACTGGTCGAGGAATCCGCCGCCGGGGATCACCGCATTGCGGTCGAATACCCCCACATTGTCGAGGCCGAGAAAGCCGCCCTGGAAGACGTGTCGTCCCGCGCGATCCTTGCGATTGACCCACCAGGTGAAATTCAGCATCAGTTTGTGGAATACACGTTCGAGGAACACTCGGTCGCCACGTCCCCCGTTTGCCACGCGGTCGATCTCGAAGACCCGCCAAGCGGCCCACGCGTGCACCGGCGGGTTGACGTCCTGGAAGGACCACTCGTAGGCCGGTATTTGCCCGCTGGGGTGCATGTACCACTCGCGGGTGAGTAGCACGAGTTGCTCCTTCGCGAACGTCGGGTCGATCCGGGCATACGGAACGCACTGAAAAGCGAGATCCCAGGCGGCGAACCACGGGTACTCCCATTTGTCCGGTATCGACAGGATGTCGGCGGTGTTCAGATGTCGCCAGTCGGCATTGCGCGCGCCGCGTCTCGAATCCGGCGGAGGGGGTTGCCCAACATCGCCATCCAACCATTGCGGGACGTCGAAGCAATAAAATTGCTTGCTCCAGATCAGGCCGGCGAGCGCCTGGCGATGCACGAGACGGGCGTCCGCGTCCGCGATGGAGTCCTGGATCGTCGCAAAGTATTCATCCGCTTCGCGTCGCCGATCCACCAGGTGCCGATCGAAGTCGGCAAACGGCGCTGCCTGCACACTACGGCTGATCCGGACCCTGATGCGG
>JAKALI010000276.1 GCA_021813195.1 Pseudomonadota bacterium | reverse complement strand
ATTTCAATGTCGCGAGTGTAGCCTGGAGCTGTGCGAGCTCGTCCAGGGCCTCTTTCGATTTGCCTTTCTCCAACGACAGCAGATTGGTGAGCTCCGCAATCTGGCGATTGAGACGCTGCAGCACCGTATCCTTGCCCGCCGACTCCTGAGAGGCGAAATATTGCGAGAGCATGAAGAGCGACATCAAGAACGTCACGACGAGCAGGAGCGAGGACAACACGTCCACATACCCCGGCCAGAACTCGCCATGATAAGAGCTTCGACGGGTGCGCGACTGGGCCATGTCAGGGCGTCCCGCGCTTGAAGCTGTCTGCAAGCGCCTTGAGGGCACCTGCGACTTCAGCCTGCTGATTGGATTGCTCGTCCACCCACTCGCGCACGACCTTCTGCTCGTTGCGCATAAGCGTGACGAGTTGATTGATCCCGCGCGCGAGCTCTCGAATGGACTCATCTGGCTGTGAAGAAGAACCCACAGATGCGCCCGGACTGCTGGGGCCGCCGGATGCTAAAGATTCGAGCCGATCAGAAAGCTCCTCGATCG
Organism: Pseudomonadota bacterium; assembly: GCA_021813195.1. The sequence goes on along the minus strand of JAKALI010000276.1, from coordinate 5,460 downwards.
AGCGCTGCATTTCATAAACAGCCGATGTCAATTGACGACTTGCCTGGTCGGTCGCCGCGATCGTACCGGGCGTCAGCTCCGTGATCCCCGACAGCCACTCTTCGAGTTCGTTGTAGAAGCGATTGTGCGCATGGCTCGCCTGCAACTCCAGGAAGCCCAGCACCAGAGATCCGGCAAGTCCCAGCAGTGAGGACGAGAACGCCGTACCCATACCCTTCAGCGGTGCGGCCAAGCCGCTCTTCAATTCGTCGAATACGGCTGCAGATTCACCAGACGTGTCGAGCGCCTGGATCGTCGCGCCGACGGACTGCATAGTCGCCAGCAACCCCCAGAACGTGCCGAGCAGTCCCAGAAAAACCAGCAGGCCGACGAGATAACGGCCGGTGTCGCGCGCCTCATCAAGACGAGATCCGATCGAATCCATAATGGTTCGCATGGAAACGGTCGCGAGCGAGATGGAGCCTGTGCGATCGCGCAACATCGTTGCCATCGGCGCCAACAGGACAGGACGGTGATCGATGGCCAGACCAGGATCGGAGATGCGGAACGCATTAATCCAACGGATTTCCGGATAAAGGCGTAGAACCTGTCGGAAGGCATAGATGATGCCGAGACACAAGACCCCCACGATGAGCCCGTTCAATCCGGGATTGGTCATGAAGGACTGGATCAGCTGCTCGTGGAGGATGGCTGCGATGAACCCGACAAGGGTGAGAAAGACCAGCATGCGCACCAGGAAAATGCCCGGCGGGGTCAAAGTGCGCGTCAAAGTTCCCGACAAGGCATCGGCTCTGCGCTTCCTGACCATCCTAATCCTCCGGCAGGTAGTTCCATTCGGTGGGCGACCTTAGCCGAAGCCCATGACAGCGCAACCTGCCTTTCAGGGGCATGCGCCCGTCGCTGGCGATCGCGAAAGAACTACTTGAGCCTGCCCGACATACCACGCCACACCTGATGAACGCGGAGGCACCCGGCCTTGTTCCCGTCGTTCGCTCCCAAAAATCCGCGCAACCTTGCCGCCAATTTGCCGCGGAGTGCCACGGGTCAGCCGCACGGGGAACAAAAATATCCTCTACCCCCACGGCGGATCACGAGGGAAAAACGAGAATACGATCGGAGTCATGCGTGCATGTCACGGGTGGGTTCGTGATTGAGCCTGGGCTCTCACACGGTGAGAACATTCTGACCTGGCTCGATTGCGAAGTTCACGCGGCCGACGTCACGCGAATGCGGGGCAGGACATGGCCGACACAGCCGATGCGGACCTCATGCGCCGCCGATGGAATGAGGCTTTTAGCGTTGGTGCCAGCCGCGCAACTCCAGATGCGGACGGACCGCGCGCGGACATAAAAAAGCTCCTTCTGGTGGCTGGCTTGGGGTTGCTGTCGTGGGCGGCAACCTACATTGGCATGATGGAACTTATCGAGGCCAACGTCGGGGAACTGACGCTGATCCACCGCCTCGTCATCGGCTTTTCCGTCGCCATGCTGATGATTATGATCATCTGGCTGCTTGACCAGATGTTTGCGCCGCTGCCGGCGCTCACGAAACTCGTCTATATTTGCGGCTACATCTTCCTGACCATCATCTCGGTTGGCTTCGGCTTCGGTTTTTACTGGAAGGTGTTGGAAAGCCGTGGCGAAGCTTCGCGTTCGGCGGTAGCTGCCGTAAGTCAGGTTCAGACGGCCATGCACGCGGCGGGCGCACGTCTGAATCAGCTTCAGGCCACCCTGGTCCAGCTCTCCCAGATCTCGGCAGAGAAGGCCGAACTTGAGCGCTCCAAAGGGACCTCCTGCCCCAACAGCCGCCCTGGCGATGGGCCGCGCCGCAAGATGCGCGAGGAGGATGCTGCACGCTTCGCATTTGCTTCTGACTTCGTTGCCAATCGGGCGGGCGCGGTGAAGGCCGAACTCCAAGCGCTCGATACAGACCTCGCCCTCATCGCCAACAACGATCCCAAGACAATCGACGCCAAAACGGGCAACCGCAATGAATTCATGAAGACGCTCGCGCGCAAGCTCGATATGTCGGTTGCGGGCTTCAATGCGTTGCGAACCGATCCGCAGCTGCGCCAACTGCGCAGCGAGCTGGCCGATCGTGCCGAGCGCTCGGCCTTCGGAGACCCGAAGAAGGGCGGCTTCGTATGCCCCGACCCGCAGCTTCAGAGCGCCTTGCGTGGGACTGTCCGAGCGATCGACCAACTGCCGGAACTTGAGAGCCCCAAAATTGCCGCCGTCGAAGGGTCGGAAGCGACCATCGAGGCTTTCCGGCGGCTCACCGCGACGTTCTATGGTCTGCTTTCCTTCCGTCTGCCGCCGTCCGCAGAAGAATTGCGCGAACTCCAGCAGAAGGCTGTCCAATCGGTCGAGGGCGGCGGTGCGAAAGTGAACCCCGCTGCAAACGAAACCGGGGGGCTCTCTCGCCGCGATTACATTCCGCTCGCCATCGCGATCTTCGTCGATTTCTGCCTGCTGCTGGTCGCCATGGGCCGGCCCGTCAATCGTCTGGGCTCACTGCTACCAAAAATGCGCGATGCGGAGCGCAGCCCGGTCAATCAGATCCTGTCGCGCTTCAGCGACATTCACCGCGACGAGGAGGTACGCCAGACATTCGAAGTCTTCCGCCACGTCGTGTTCGACCAAGCCGGAACCTACTACGTCGCTGTTCCGCTTGATGCTCCATCTAGCGCCAATCCGCGTAACCCGGACCAGCGGGGCGGATTTGGGGCGGCCGAGATGCGCGAGTTGCAAATCGAAGCGCATCTGCTCGCCAATCTTTTCACCAGCTTCGAAAAAGAGCGCATCTTCACCCGGGTCTATTCGCCCCTGCTGACCACGCGCGTCATCCAGAAGAAGCTCGCGCGTCAAGGCAGCAAATTCGCGGGCTGCGATGCCTTCCGGCTATATCGCTTCCGTGACGGCGCCTGGCCCGAGATCATTCTGGGTGCGGTGATGGGCGCAGCTCGGCGTGCGGAGGAGGAAGACAAGCTAATGCGCCGTTCGAACACAACGCAGATAGCCCCGACGCCTGAGCCGACGCTCTCGCTGGCGCCTCAGCGTACTGAAGCTTCCGCGTCATTGACGGGGCAGATGGATCGCACCGCATCCCGTGAGAGTGACGCAACCAGCTGGCCGGCCCGCGCGCCGCGACGAGCGGCTGGGGCAGAGACCCAGCCCCGACCTGATGAGCAGGACGCAGCCCGCTTTGGTCCTTACGCTCGCTCCGTCGCCAGCGAGCGCGAGGGCTTGATAGACCTTGGGGCGGACATCGAACCTGCCAACAACAACACCCAGTCACGCTCAGTTGCGTCCTATCCGTCCGCCGTGACGCCAGCGCCGACGGTCGTCTCACTGCCGTTGCGCGCTAAGGAGTCGGCGTTGCGCGGGCCGCAAGTCAACTCTCCCGCCCACGGGGTTACGCCGACGAACTTCGCGGACTCAGATCGAAGCCCGCGCCTGCCTGGCATCGAAGATTTTCTCGCAGAGCGCATCGAGCAGGGACCGGCGTCCACGCCGACGTTCGCCACCCAGTCGTCGATCGCCGAAATCGCGCGTGCCATCGAACCATCACACCGCGCGAGCCACGAACTCGAAAGCGCAAGCATGATGCCGCCCACGGCCGTCCATGCGACCACCGAAGATTCTCTCAGCGATGACGACGCGCTCGAAATGGCGCGCCGGCTGCGACCTGCCATGCCAGCGGACTGAGCCTGACGTGCAAAGACCTCTGCTCACAGAGCTTTTGATCGGATCGAAATCGGCCGCCAAGCAACGATTGTTTAACCCACACCCGGCATCAATTGATGCACCAACAAGCACGAACCGGTGGCACTTGCCCCTCGACCCGCCGGATAAGAAGGACGCCCGCCCATGCGCACAATTTCTTCCCCTCCACGGATGCTCGTCGTGCGCAAGGAGGAGAAGGAAGCCCGATTGGTTGCGAGCTTTGCTCATGCCCTAGAGGCCGTCGGCCAAGGTTGTCTCGGGCCGAGAGACGTGCTGGTGGTGGCGCGATCCGCGGAAAGCCCGGTCATACGCGTGCTGCTGTCGCGTGCAGAGGATTTGCTCGCTGCCGGCTTTAATGTCCGCGTGCTCTTGGCGCGTGGTCCTGCCCCGGCGGAGTTCCAGACAACGGGTCTTGCAGCAATGCAGTTTGACTGGCGCGTGGCGGCCGATTTGCGGGTGCTGGATGCACACGAACAGCTCATCTTGGCCGGCCACGTTTGGATTGGCGACTGTATGCGCCGCGACCCTGCGAAACGCGATGCTTACGAGTTGTATGGTGAAAATTGTCCCGAGACTCTTGAGGCTTTGCGACGCTACTTTGAGCGTCTGTGGCGCCACGGTGCCGCAGTGTTCGGCCTGTTCCCGCACTCCAGCGATCAGATTAGCACGGGCGATGTGGCGGCGTCTCTTGTACCCGTCCAAGATGTCGCCGTCAGCGCGGCCTCCGGCACCGAGGGCGATCCGGTCGTCTCGACCCGCCACTAGGGCCATCGCTCGCTCGACGTGACCCCACGAGGCAAAACCCGAACCGAACCGGGGCCAACTGCACAGCACCCGTCGGGGTTTGCGCAAATTCGTAATTCTGTTGCCCCTGATGCGTGACGCATCGGCGTGCCGCAGCAAACCATGCCCCCGAAGACTCCAATACGAGGGGAAAAGGTTTCGACGCCCCCATGCGGCCTTGCCCGCAAGGGCATCCAGCACACAGACAATAAGCGGAAAATTCCCGCAAGTTCCTGCAAATCAGTCTTTGCCGCCGCGCTCTGGCCGCGCCCTCTTGATTGGCTTCTCCTTCGCGACAGGAAAAACAAATATTCTGCCGTGCGATCGCTCGCCGTGCCTTCCGCACGGCCGCTCCAGCCCGAGGTCTCCACCATGCGGTTATTCTGCGCGTTTTGTCTTCTGTTGCTCACCATTCTGACCGGCTTGCCGCCGACATACGCCATGGCCGGCGACCGCTTTACTCATCCCAGCATTGCAAAGGATGCCGCCCGCTACGAAAAATACGTCCGCGAAACCTGGAAAGGCGATGGCAAGACGGCACCGGGCGAGGTACGCAAGGCTGCACTCAAACAACTGGCGAGCGATCCCCGGGCTGCCTCGCGGACATTTGCAGCGGCTGTCGCAGCCGACCCGAAGAATTCCGAGAACTGGCTTGGCCTCGCGGAAGCGCTCCTTGCCATCAAGCCAGACGAAAATCAAAGCTCCGAGCGCTACGATCTTCCCGTCAATGCCTCCGGCGCCGCCTATCGCGCCTACGAGCTTGCCGGCTCACCAGCTCTGCAGGCCAAAGCCCTGGCCGTTCTCGGCACAGCCCTCGAACAGCGCTCCTACTGGCGCCCGGCGATCGATGCTTTGCGAATCAGCCTGGCACTTGCCGAAAACCCGGTCGTGCGTGCGACGTACGACCGGCTGCAAGCCGAGCATGGCTTTCGCATGACCGATTACCGCGCCG
>JAKALI010000275.1 GCA_021813195.1 Pseudomonadota bacterium | reverse complement strand
TCGAAAGCGATCAGGTTGTGGCCCAGCAGAAATGCCGAACCTTCGGCGAAGGCGTCCAGCTTGGCGAGCGCTGTCCCCAAATTGCCTTTTTGGAATGCGAAGGACTGCCCCGTGTCGCCTCGCACCGCGGCGAAGCGCTGGATGCGCCCGTCGCGCACACCGACTTCAAGATCGATGGAGAGGCAGCGGGGCGCAAAGACGCTGGGCTCGCCAGGTTCCTCGGCCAAATCAATCATTGGGTCCGGCAATTCTCCGTGCCATACATCGTCACCCTGCCCTCAGATCATCAAGAAACTCCGACGCCGGCTCGACGCTGGTAACCAGAAGTTGGTCGCGCGCGCGCGTGCAGGCGACGTAGAGCAAATGCCGCTCGGTGTTGTACACCTCTTCCAGGTCGGAATCCTCGGTTGCGGTTTCGATACGCGCCTGCAGCGGAATGACTTCGTCGTCGCAGGCCATCACCGCCACCGCGCGGAACTCCAGGCCCTTGGCCAGATGCATGCTGCTGATCGACACTTGGCCGTAGCTTGTCTCCACGCCGTCGTCTAGCACCTTGAACGGCAGCCCGGCCTTCGCGAGCGCGGAGCGGGCGCGCGCGAGCTCCGCCTCCGAGCGCACGAATACGCCGATCTCGTGCGGCAGCACACCTTCCTTGATCCTGTCAGCCAGCCACGCGCCGACCGCTTCGATTTCCTTTGCCTGGCTGTCGAAGGTTTGCACCACAGGAGGCGGTCCGTTGAACACCGAGACGGTGCCGCGGCGCTCCTCGACATTGCCATCCACGTCCGCCACTTCGGGCGCGAGCAGCCGGTCCGCCTGCATTCGGATCTGGTGCGAGGTGCGGTAGTTGATATGCAGCGTGCGCGCGCGACCGCGTATGTCCACGCCGAGGGATTTCCACGAGAACGGCTGCTGAAAAATGCGTTGTCCGAGATCGCCGGCGAAAAACAGCCCGTTGGGCCGCTCCGCTCCAAACGCGGCCAGAAAGCGCAGTTGCGCCACGCTCACGTCCTGCGCCTCGTCCACCACGACGTAGTCGAACGGCGGATGCTTGCGCTCACGCAACTGACCCGCCAGGCGGCTGAACATTCCCGCGCGCGTGATCTGCCCCTCGGCATCCAGGCGCTTGCGGACCGCGTCGAACATCGCCCAAAGCGTCGCGCGCCCGGCCTCGGGCAGGCGGGTCTTTCTGCCCAGGCGCTTCACGTCCCGATACGCTTCCCAGCTCTCCAGTTGCCAGGCATCGACCAGTTCCTCCCACTCCGACAGCAGGAAAGCGGGGCTGAACTTCTGGCCTTCATGCCCTGCCGCCGCTGCCGCGATGCAGCGGCGGATGAGTTCGCGCGTGGCGATTCTCGGTTTACCAAAATGCTGCTCGTACAAGCGCTCGCCGATCGCGTTCATGGCATGCACTTCCAGGCGTTCGGCCAGACGCGGCTGATTGCCGAGCAAGCGTCTCAAGCGTGTGCGCAGCGCGTTTGCCAACGTTTCGGAGAACGTGGTCAGCAGCACCCGGCTGTCGGGGTCGCTGCGCGCGAGGAACACGGCGCGATGTAGCGCCACGATAGTCTTGCCCGTGCCCGCGGAACCCGAAACCCGCGCCGGCCCGGCGTAGTCACGTTCGACCCATTCGCGTTGGTCTGGGTGCAGGAACACTGTCCATTTGTCCCACGGGAACTCGAGCGCGCGCTCCAGCTCCTCCACATTGCCCATCACGCGGAAACGGCGCTGCGCGTCCGGATGATCGAAGGGTGGAACCTTCTTTGTGTAAGCGTGGACTTTGCGCGGTTTGCCACCGGTTGCCAGTTCCAACAGCGCCTCGGCCGCTTCGCCAGGCAAATGCTCGGCCAGCGTCAGCAGGGTTCCTTCCGTGGCGGCACGCACGTCCGCCAGCCACTCCGCGGGCACGCCGTAGCCGAGCAGCTCGTCATCCGAAACCTTGGCAAACAACGGCTCCAAATACGGCGCAGGCTTCGCTTCCGTGACATAAGCCGGCACCAGCATCTCCTGCACCGTTTCGCGGATCTCCACAAACTGTGCCGCGCCTGTTTTCGGATGCGCTTCCAGCCTGCGCCGCCTGGCCCAGTCGTAAGCCTTGTCGTGATGATCCACATAGCAGAGCAGCAGGCTGCCCGTCGTCTTGTGCACGATCAGGCGGATGTCGGCGCCGACGCGCACCGACCAGAAGTTCTTATCTTTGGATTTTTCGATTTTGTGAAGCTGCATCCCGGGGTTGACCGCGTTGAGCTGCAGATCGAAGGCGGTCGTTTTGGCGGCTTTCTGTTCTTCGCCGGTTAGCCGCGCGAGGCTGTCGGTGAAGGTGTCGGCGATACGGAAGTTCATGAGCGCGCCATCTATAACCACATGGTCACCAACTTGGTAACGCGGGCGACGCGCCAACGCCGAGCTTTTAGCTGCGTTAACTCCTTGTCAGAAATAGCGTCATCACGCATCGCGAGACACAGCAAATGCGTTGGGCGAGTCATCGCAACGTAGTGGAGCTTTAGACGCGATTGAAGCGGAGTGTCCTCACCGCTGCCGCCGACTTTCTTCCCCAGCAACCAGGGTTTCACCGCTTTGAGGTGATGGGTACGAAAAAACGTTTCAAACACCAAGGTCGCAGTGTGCGTTTCGCCTTTTACCGAATGGATAGAGCCGACCCGAATTGCCACTGACGGGTTTTCTTGTGGATACCGAAAGAAATTATCAGAGTGCTTTGGACCCGCTTTTCTTCCCTCGACGCCCTCGGGTTCTCCCCAATTCAGAAAATCATCGACGCGGTTGCCGGTCACCTGGGCGCCGACGATATCTTCAACGATACGCTTTACAACAGGCCTCCACTTATCATCCCATTCTCGCTCGATAAGCGCGGCGCACTCGACGGCTAGATTGCAAACCAGATTGATGTAGATTGTTCGGCTTTCATCACATTTATCGAGAAGCTCCAGTACATATCGGTGCTTACGCTTCCTGTTCCCCGGCTTGATATCCGAACTCACCATGCGCGCAAGCCGGATTACAGCCTCGGCAATCTTTTCGACCATCGCATGTGTTTCTCCCGATGTTTGCGACATCCTGCGTCCCGCCATTACGTACTGCACAAATGTTTTCGGTTGAGGGTCAGACAGTCCGATCTCAGGGTCATATTCCGGCCAGTAGTGGCCGATGGATCGGGGAACGTTATCGTTCATGCCCGGGCGATGCACCGCACCCACTGCCGTGAACGTTCCTTTGCGCAATTCTTCTCCAGAAAACACTTCGATCAGATATGCAGCGTAGGTTTCGAGAACCCGGTCAACACTGTCATCGTCAAACAGAAAGATTGTGTGTTTGCCTGACGTATCGGATTCAGTGCCCGTGGCTGCTGGCCTCTTCCCTTGCAGTCGCTGCGGTTGAAGCGCAAGCGGGTCTGCCAGATCCGCGATGCTTTGTCCAAATCGGAAACTGTTGGGAATGTCTGCGCGAATGCCTGGCGTAGGAAAAGCATCAGTCGCAGCTCCTTCCATTTGACCGGCATGTTGATAAATGGCCTGGTTGGCGTCGCCAAAGCGCTGCCGGAATACAGCATTGGTACCTTCGATAAACAGACGATGCAGCAACTTCGATTGGAGCTCGCTGTTATCCTGGACCTCGTCGACAAAGAGAAGCGGGAACCGTTTGCGGAGGAAGCGCGTGACTTCAGGCACTCTGTCCATCAGTTCGTGCGCCCATACGAACATTTCGTCGTAACAGAAATAGCCTTGCTGCGCCGACTTGCGACACACGTTCCGTAGCGCCTGATAAGTTGGCGTGTCCTCTCCGAGGGTACCCCTACCCCAGCGTATTTCCCCAAGCCCGAACGCCGCGTCCCGGAACTTCAAGAGACCTTGGTCATAGCGGTTCGTCTCCAAAGCGGTCCTCGTCGCAAAAGGAAGGTTTTCCCAGCGACGCCTTAGCGCAACTTCGTCGTCGATCATCTCAATCGGATAGCTACTGGAGCGTAGCCAGGGGATCGCGAGGAATTCATTTACAAAACCATGTATGGTTCCAATGAAATGCGGATAGGACAGCAGGCGCTGCCCTGCTGCTGTGCCGCCAAGGCGCTGTTCTATCTCACGGCGTGCTACGTTTGTGTGGGACAGGACGCAAAGGCCGCGCCGCTGCTCAGTCCATTTACTTGCAAGAATGGCCAATTTCGCCACAAGCAAGGTCGTTTTGCCGCTGCCTGGACACGCCTCAATATCCAGCGTGTCCAGCGACTTCAAAATAGGTAGACGTGGATCCAGACCGTCAGTCCCGCCAAATGCTGTGGCTGGGAGATCGAGAACATCACAGACCCAGCGGACGGTCGAGTCCTCAAACTCTGGAAGTTCGAGAGATTCACAGTCATTCATGCGCCTCCGCCCTATCTTGTTCAGCGGCTCCGTTTGTTCCGGAGACAGGCGCGACGTATTCGATTGCTGTCACCAGATACGGCGGCAGGGAGGCTTTGAGGGTTTCGGTCGTCAATTCACCGTCCTTGATATGCCGTTCCAGCCGTTCGGCAAGGTATTGCGCCGCGATCGCTTTCGAAACTTCCTTTCCCGTTGTGAACAACGCGTAAACTTTCGAGGCCAATTCCTCTTTCGGAGGTTTCCGAGCGGCCAGCTTTTCGAACCTACTCTTTGCCACCTTTTCTACGGAACTCTTGCCCCGTGTGCCGGCATTAATCCGATCGTCGGCCCCCGCAAGGTGAGCAGCGATCCAAACGTCTTCGGCCAACCCCGAATACGCCAAGTCGTATTCAAGCGTCCATTCATTCGAAACAAACGACTCCACATTCTGGCCGCTTGCTCTTTGGCGAATTCCCTCGCGGCGGGCCGCCATCTCCACTTCGGTAAAATCAGACTTCGCGCGCCACTTGCGCTTTCTTTTGTCGGGCCAGTCTTCTCCCACTTTTATCTTGCCGATAATCACAGGGGCGCATTCCGGCATGACATCCATATCGGTAACGCAGGCGACCGGAACGTTGATAACCCCGTCTTTTTTCGGCTCCTTGCGGTGAAATATTCGGGCGAAGCGCCGCAAACCCGTATGACCCACGTTTACGATCGATATGCCATGTTCCCTAAAATCCCTCCCGATCAGTCGCGCCAATGTAGGAATGAGGATATTTTCGCCGTCACCCTCCACAATCACGACGCCACGGGCAAAAAACAGATTGGCCTTCGTGACGTCAAGGAAGCGTTCGAGGAACCGGTAGTCGGATGTCTCGAGTCCAGTCTTTCCTGCGATGAGCGGGAACGCTCTCCCGCCTCGCATGATCACCAGATTGTCGAGTTTGATCGCCGAGGCGAGGTTGGGGCTGTGGGTAGTGACGATGATCTGGATTTTCTGCCCATCGCGCCGCGCTGTTTCCGCCTGATCCTGCAAGAACTGCATTAGACGGAGTTGACGCTGCGGGTGTAGGTGCGCTTCCGGCTCTTCGACAAGCAGCAATGGAAATCCGTCTTCCTCAGAGCCGAGCAGCAATAATTCACAGGCCATGAACAGCAGATTGTTCGAGCCTAAACCGCGGTTGGCGGGCGCATCCGCGTTCTCTTCTTTCAGCTCAAGTTCCAGCTTCTCGAGGAGCTGCCGTAACCGGGAATCCTTATCGCCGGCAGGATTCACCGAAATATGGCCTGTCAGGTCATCGCCGGCAAATGAAAGCGGCTTCAGGTATTTCTTGTTGAGGCGTTCCCGCGCACTCTTTATTCCCTCACGGTTTCCCAAGAGAGCGCTGGCGTAGTCCCCTACGCCCAAAACACTCAGGCTGGCCGGATCAGGGGTCGGATTTGTTTTCGGGTCATAATCGTCTCCGCTCTCCTTTATCTCCTTTGTGTGCTGGAGAATCTGGGACAGTCGCGACCCGCGCCCGGCAGACATCGCGCGCTCTGCGTCGCGCAGGGGACGCAGGTAGGTTGAGCGCAGTAGATTGCGGACTTCCGTATCCAGTACCGGGCCGTCACCGGTTTCACCTGACCTCAATTCGACGGAGACGAATCTGC
>JAKALI010000274.1 GCA_021813195.1 Pseudomonadota bacterium | reverse complement strand
CTGCACTTCCTCAAACGCCCAATCGAGAAACCAATCGGGGCTCTCCGTCGGCCGCGTCTCGACAATTTTGGCCGGGTTGAGGCGCGCCTCATGCACCTGAGCCGCCGTGTAGTAGCCCGTTTCGACAAGGTTCTGCAGCACAACATTCGTTCGCGCCCGTGAGGCCGGCAGATTGACGTGGGGTGCAAACTTTGTAGGCGCTTTGTACAGCCCCGCCAGCATGGCGGCTTCCGCGAGATTGACGTCGCGGATGGACTTGCCGAAATAGAATTGTGCCGCCGCCTCGACACCAAACGCTCCCCCGCCCATGTAGGCCCGATCGAGATACATTTTCAGAATCTCGCGTTTGGTGAAGCGGGTCTCCAGCAGCAGCGATAAGAACACCTCTTTGATCTTGCGTTCGATGGAACGTTCCGAGGAAAGGAACAAGTTCTTGGCCAACTGCTGCGTCAGCGAGGAGCCGCCTTGCACCACGTCATTGGCCCTGAGGTTTTCCGCGAGCGCGCGCAGTGTACCGATGACGTCGATGCCGAAGTGTTCGAAGAAGCGGCGATCTTCGGTTGCAAGAGTCGCCTTGATGACATGATCTGGAATTTCTTCGAGCGGCACGGCATCGTTATGCAGGATGCCGCGCTGGCCGATCTCGTTGCCGTCCTTATCGAGAAACTTGACGGCAAAGCGGCCGGTCAGAAAGCGGCCCTCGTCGAATTCTTGGAAGGCGGGGATCGCCAGCGCATAGAGTACGACGAGCCCGCCCGCCCCGAGCGTCAGGCCTTCGGAGGCGAACTCGTTGGCGAGCCGCTTCCAGCCGGTGAGCCGGCAGCGCGCGAATAAACTGGAGGCCGAATTCCAGCCGTCGCGAATCTTCGACCACGTCTCGGAGAGGATCGAATCAATGCGGGCATCGAGCCCCAACAGATCGATCAGGCGTTCCTTGCGCCCTTGCCGGAAAAACCAGTCGCTCAATGCTGTTCGTCCGTTTAAGTAGCTCTCGCGTGGCGGCACGCGCGTGTGCTTGCCGCATCGTTGAGGACAACCGATGGCGAAGATGGGGCAGAACGCGAAGACTCCAACACCCCGCTCAAAACGAACTCTAGCATCTCGCGGGACCTCCCGGCGAGGGGGCGCAGACCTGGCGCACCAACAAGCCGATGCGCGCCCCTACTGGGAGACGAAAACGCTCGCCGAAATGACCGCCGAGGAATGGGAGGGCCTATGCGACGGCTGCGGGCGCTGCTGTCTCAATAAGCTCGAGGACGAGGACACGGGCGAGGTGCATCTGACGCGGCTTGCCTGCCGGCTTCTCGACATCGCCAGGTGCCGCTGTTCGGATTATGCGAATCGCTTCTCCAAGGTTTCCGATTGCATCCAGCTCTCGCCGGACAATGTCGCCGCCTTGCGGTGGCTGCCGTTAAGCTGCGCCTACCGGCGGGTGCACGAGGGGCGGGAGCTGGCGTGGTGGCACCCGCTGGTGTCGGGTGATCCCGAGACCGTCCATCACGCCGGTATCTCGGTGCGCGGTCTTGCGCGCACCGAGACGGGCGTCCAGGAGCACAATTTTTTCAAATACATCATTCCCCCGCTTGGTGAGTGAGCCATTTTCGGACGCGAGCGCGGCTATGCTGGCTGCATCTTCAACGAGAGGCTCTCAAACAATCTAGAATTTCACAACGTGGGGCATCACCCAACAACCCGCGCGGCAGCCCCACCAGCGACAACGCCGCGACAAAAGCAAGAAGGCCGCCCGTTGCCAGGCGACCTTCCACCAGTTGGGAGTGCAATCGGCTTAGAAGTTGATCAGGCCGCCGACGCCAACGTAGTCGAAGTCTTCATAACCGATGACCGACTCGATCGGGTTATCGTCGTCGTAGGACAGGTTGCGGTACTTGATCCAAACCGACATCGCGGCAGCGTCGATCTCCTGCACCACACCAAGGCCCCAGACCTCCAACTCCGACTCGGTCGAATCTAAGGTACCGTCACCATCCTGGCCGTTCAGGTATTCACCATAGAACACCGTGGCACCAAGGTGATTGAACTTCGTACGAAGGCCAACCTTGACATAGTGCGTGTCGATGTCGTCCTGCCCTGTCAGGTTATTCTCGAACGTGCCGAAGTTATACAGAGCGAACAGACCCGACGGAACGTGCTGCACGTAGACACCGAGCTGGAAGTAATCAGCGTCCACATTGACAGTGTTGTAGTTCACCTGGTCAACTTCAGTGTAGGCACCGGCGATGGCGAGCTTGAAGCCAGCATGCTCACCAGCGTAGCGAGCCGCGATATCCCACATATCGTCCTCACCCCACGAGGCCGAGAGCGAGAAACCACCAAAGGTTGGCGAGTCATAACGGACAACGTTCTGCGTCAGGCCGTTGCAGTCACCCCAAGCACCGCCCATGCCGAAGCACGACTGGGTAGCACCCCAGGTTAGGCTCGACAGTGTGCCATCGCGCAGACGAACATTGAAGTTGTTGACGTCGAACGCCACCCAGTTGGCTGGGACAAGCGAACCCGAACCGTCAACGAGGATCGCCGTGTTGTCCGAGGCTTGCGACTGCTTGCCGACGGAGATCTTACCAAGCTGATCGGACTTGATGAACCAGTACGATTGCAGCGTCTGCACACCACCAGGGCCTGCGAGATTGGCGCCACCGAGCAGATTGTAAACCGAGCTTGCGTTGGGATTATCCTGGTTGGTCAGGAGCCCCTCGTTGCTGATCGCCTCGATGTGGAGCACGTAGCCTGCCGACCAGCCGGGGCTGATCTGAGCCGAGCCCGTGAACTTCACGTGGCTGCCGAGAGTCGAACCGAGGTCATGGATGTAGGTGTTGGACTCAACGCCATCATCCCAGAACGTGATCTGCTGACCAACCCAGCCGGACACGGTCAGAGAAACCTTGCGGTTACCCTTACGTGCGGTGGAGGCTTCAAGTTCGGCGATCCGCTCTTCGAGGTCCGCGCAGCAGTTCCCCCCGAGGTCCGCTGCCGACGCGCCGGGAACAGCCAAGCCACCTGCGAGCAGGCCGGCCGCAACCAGTGCGTAGAGGTTGTGTTTTCTCATTACCCTTCTCCCGTCTACTTACTTTCAAGCACGGGCGTTCGACGCAACTTCACGCTTCAAGTGACGCCAAAACGCTCAATCTCGACCAGCGGCTAGCATACGTGTCGAATCACCGCTCAAGGCAAGATACTAAGCAGAACACTCCGTGCGATGAAACCTCGAACTGACATGAGCCTGTGGAATCCGGCACGCCTGTGGCGCAATCGCAACGCGCGTTCGTGACGCCTGCAACAGTCTGAAACTTTTGGAAAAACAGTCTTCATCTTGATGACACGGAGCCGTCGTATCCGTCAGAGACGCGCGTTGAGGACACTGAGACCAACCCAGAGGGGGCAATTCGACGCCCGCGCGCACGATTTCGGCGACGTTGCGCGCGTCGCCGGTCCGTGCTGCCGCGCATATGACCATTGGCACGTGCATGAACGTCAGCCTTTACACCGTCCGCAACGCGACTTATTTCAGGCCGCACGCACGGCGGGCCTCCCGCACGGCGCTTCTGGTTCTCTTTTGCTGGAGGTTGCCCCCGTGATGGAACGCTTCCCATCCGCGTCCGCACTCGTTGCTGCCCGCGCACCGGAACGCCCGGTGCTCGCATCCCGCCCCCACGCGGCGGCCCGCGCCGCCCGATGGTTCCTCAAAAATTTTCCTGGCGATGTCGCCTACGCCTACAAGGCGAATTCGTCCGTGTTCATGATCGGCGCTCTCTACGGCGCCGGGATCCGCCACTTTGACGTAGCCTCCACGCCAGAACTGGAAGACGCCGCCACCATTCCCAATGCCACGCTGCACTTTATGCATCCGGTGAAGTCGCGCCGCTCCATTGCGAAAGCCTACCACACCCATCACGTCCGCTCCTTCGCCCTCGACAGCGAGGACGAGTTGGCGAAAATCATCGACGAGACGCGCACGCCCGCGGGCCCCGCGCGGGACTTGACCCTGTTCGTGCGGATCGCCGTGCCGCCGATCAACTCCGCCATTCCGCTCGAGCGCAAGTTCGGCATTGCCGGCACGGACGCAGCGGCGCTGCTCGTCAAGGCCCGCCAAGTCGCCGCCGAACTCGGCATCACATTCCACGTCGGCTCCCAGACCATGACCCCCGACGCCTACACCCACGCGCTCGGCGAGGTCGGCCGGCTCATCGCCGAAGCTGGCGTCCTTATCGATCGCCTGGATGTCGGCGGCGGGTTTCCGTCGATTTATCCGAACATGCAGCCTGCCCCCCTCGCGAACTTCATGACCGCAATCCGCGAGGGCGTGGACCGCTTGCCCGTTCGTAACAACGTGCGCCTGATGTGCGAGCCGGGCCGGGCGCTGGTGGCCGAGGCCGAAAGCGTGATCGTGCGCGTGGAAGCGCGGCGCGGCAACGACATCTTCATCAACGACGGCGGCTACGGCGTCTTATTCGACGCCGCGCACCTGAACTGGATCTTTCCCGCACGCCTCGTCTCGCGTCCGCTCGCCAAGGGTGAGACCCTCGAGCCGTTCGCGCTGTGGGGACCGACCTGCGACTCGATCGATTACATGAAGGGGCCGTTCCTGCTGCCCGCAGGCTTGCGGGAGGGCGACTATCTCGAGATCGGCAGTGTGGGCGCGTACGGGCGCGCCATTGCCGGCGACTTCAACGGCTACGGCAAGTATGACGAAGCCATCCTGGACGACGAGCCATTGCTGACACTTTACGGCGACGGCGGCGAACCCGCGGTCCAACCCGCCACGCGACGTGTTGCACGCTCGCAATCCTGAGCCAGAGTATCCCCTCGACGAACGCTTTGTCGCCCACGGCCGAATCGCGCCATGGCTTGAGCGCGGCGCGCGAGCGGGAGGCGATGCATGGCGGGGGATCATCTGTGGTCGAAACTCCAGACATTGGTCCGGCAGGGGGCCGATGCGGGCCAGCGCCTGGAGGCCAGCACGGCGGATGTCGCGCGCGCGATTGCTGTTTGCGAATACGAGCTGCGCCAGCTCGAGCGGGATATCGGCGCCACGCGGCGCCTCGATGAGGACGCCCTGGAACCGCCCGGCGATGGCCGACCGTTTGCCATCGAAGCGCGCCTGCGCGATCCGGCCCGCCGGCGCGAAAGCGCGTGGTGGCAGGCTCTAGGACTGGTACGTTGAACATCCCAAATCGGCCCTCGGTGGCTCGGTGTCGCCTTGACGGGCGGAGCGTCGTCGGGCACGAGGCTGGGCGTGACAGGCGCCTGGCAGGGCCTCTGAGGATACGATACACGCTGCGGCCTGCGCAGCCGCGTGGAGGCGAGAACGATGGCGGTGCGGATCTATCAGCCCAGTAAGACGGCGATGCAGTCGGGCGAAGGGCGCACGCACGAATGGATCTTGGAGTACGAGCCAGCGGGTCGCCGCCAGATCGATCCGCTGATGGGCTGGACCAGCAGCACCGACACCGGCTCGCAGGTGCGGCTGACGTTTCCCACGAAAGAGGCTGCGGTCGATTACGCCAGGCGCCACGGCCTCGCCTACACTGTCATCGAGCCGACCCCGCGCCGACCTATCCGCAAGTCATACGCCGAAAATTTTCGCTACGGCCGTCTTGGCAACTGGACGCACTGAGGGCGTCGGGCCTACTACGTAAGCACTCAGCGAACGCTGGTGACACAAAAAAACCGGAACCCGACCGGGGGCACGGGGCTCGAACATCGGACACAGCGGCGCAGGGGGCCTTGTGACAGCGAGCACTTTCTGCGATCCCTCACCTCAGCGCGCCCGTAGCTCAGCTGGATAGAGCACTCGCCTTCTAAGCGAGTGGTCGCAGGTTCGACTCCTGCCGGGCGCGCCAACTGCGATCCGGATTCGCGTTCGCTCGCCAATTAGTTGATCGGTTGCCTTTTGACCCAAGCGGAACAAGCCGCTGGCTTCGGTTCGTTACCGACCTTGGTGGTTTTCGGGGCGGCCGCATGGGCTGCAAGAATGCGGCGCACTTGGGCACTCAAC
>JAKALI010000273.1 GCA_021813195.1 Pseudomonadota bacterium | reverse complement strand
TTCGGTCAGCGCGGCCTCGTCGTCACGGATCTTAGGCTTTCGACGCTGCGTTGCGCGGGGCTGTCCGACAACCGAACACGCCCGACGCTCCGAAACGGGAAGCTGCGAGCGCACGTGATCCACGCACGCCCGCTTCCGGGAAGGGCTTAGTATTTTCCCGTCAAAGCTTCCTTCAAAATAAGCTTGTCTAAGGTCAGTTCGGAAACCGCCTTCTTCAGCCGTTCGTTCTCGCGTTCGAGTTCCTTCAAGCGCTTCGCTTGGCCAAGCTTCAGGCCGCCGTACTCGCAGCGCCACTTGTAGTGCGTCTGCTCTGAGATACCGAAGCCCCAGCAGATCTTCCCCACCGTCTCGCCCTGTCCAAGACGGACCTCCGCTTCGCGCAAAGCCTGGATGATCTCCTCGGTCGACTTGCCTTTCCGTGCCATGTCCTTGTCTCCGTTCGAGAGCTTGGAAATAGCCGGATTCGATACTTAAACGTGGCCTCGGATCAGGGGAGCAGGCCAAATCGGACCGGCCACTTGGACGGAGCTCACATGTGCGAGCGCGTCGTGGGGCCCGGCATTACGGCCAACTGCCGAGGGCGCTGGAACCGAACTGGCGCGAGGAACGGCCACGATGAAATGATCTCAACGTTTTGTTCGCCAAAGAGGAGGAACCTCATGAAGCCCACCGACCCGAATTTCGTCATTCTGGCCTTGCTCATCCTCGGTCTCATGGCGTGGGCCTGCTGGCGGCAACTCCATGCGATCGCAACGTTGATCAGAGGCGCGCAACCGGGTCAGATTGAATGGGGGTGGGTCATATTCGTAGCGATCTGGGCCCTCCTCGGCTTCTTGCTCAGCCCCGGCCCGATGCCGTCCCATCTGCCGTCCGGCAAAGTGGTTCAATCGGTGAACTAATTGATGGTGCCCCCACAGGCGGGAGCAATTCAGCCGACCGTCGCCCCGCAAAACTGGGCGTATTCCGGTATCAATACCATGATCGATTTCGGTCACGCGTGTTCCCCGGTCTGGACGTACCGAACGACTCCAGCTGATGGCGTAAGTGAGATTTTCTGTCTCATCGTAACCCCACGGTGGGACACAATGAGACCACGCGACACGTAGGCTCCGCGGAGCGCGGAGCAGATCGCCTGGGCAAACCAGCGAGATACCTGGCGGCACGTCTCAGTCGAGGAGAAGATCTGCATCGTGACGCGGGGCCTGCGCGGCGCGTACTGCATCGCCAAGCCACGGTCCTCAGCAACGCCAGCGATCCGCAATTCACAGTTGCGGCAAAGACCTCCTCCCTGGCGTGTCCATGCGTCCCGCATCGCGACTGACGTCGAGCCCTATGCCGCCATCACGCTGGACGTGCTGCGCGCCGGGGGATGGTCGTCCTTGCGCATGCTGCAAGATCACTACGGGCACTTGGAGCACTCGCGGATCGATCACGTCGTCACCCACGCCACCAACGTGCTCGATCACGGCCCGATGATCGATATCACACCCAACACCAAGGAGGATCCGTCATGAAGATCACGCCCGCAGCCATCCAACGGCGTCTCGCCGAGGCCGAGGCCATGGCCCGCGCGGGCTACGGCTTTCAGGATATCGCAGTTGCCTGCCAGGTCTCCCGTGAGACGGCCTACGTGTGCGTGTTCGGCCGCCTGCCCCAGCCGAGCGCCGTCGAGTTGCATAAAGAAGTCGAGCGGGAAGCCACGGAAACGGCGTTCACAAGGATGGGTTCATCAAAATCTTTGGCACAATCCTGACACACTAAAAAACGGACGGAGAAAACATGAAGAAAAACAATAAGTTGAAAAAAGTAGCCTCCCCTGACATGGAAGGGGTCAGAGGTTCGATCCCTCTAGTGCCCACCAGGCATACGGACGACTTCGCAGTCGCGTGACCTTGCCCCGTGGAATGCTCCCGTTTTGATGCAAACTCCGTCGTCTGAGAGGGAAACGGGCACGCTGCGTGAAAGCCGGTTTCCGGAACAGCAGAACATTTCGATCCTGCGGTAGCCAGAGGCAGGGCGCAAACGGCGGACGCGGATCGCCGGTACGGGATCCGAAATTTGACACTTGAGCGGCCAGCGGCGGCGGCTTGGATCATTCGGATGCAACGCATCTACGAGCCGAGCACACTAAACTGACGACGCTTCCGGCCAAAGCGATGCTCGACATGTTCGTGCTGAAGAAAACGCCCAGAACGCGCTGACGACGCCAAAGCACCAGCGCATGGCGAGCCGGGCGACGCCGACGGATAAGGAAACGGACCGGCGTCCTACCCTCACGTCCGTCAGCTTTTGCTAGGAGGGACGCCGGGTTCCGGCGCCGCTACTTCACCGCGCGGCGCGCGCGGACCGGACCGGGCGGTCTCTGAGGCCGCATCAGTTGACAGCCGCGCCATGAGCGCCTAGGGTCCCGCGTCTTTTTCCAACGCTCGCTGCCCAGCGCGCGGTCCTCGAACGCTCGAGGGCGGCCTTGATCGATCTCTGGCGGCGAGCGAGTCCAAAAAACACCGAACGGTCATCGCCATGAAAGTCCGCAACTCTTTGAAATCTTTACGCTCGCGCCATCGCGACAACCGCATCGTGCGCCGCAAGGGCCGCGTTTATGTGATCAACAAGACGCAGCGCCGCTTCAAGGCCCGCCAAGGCTGACCAACGCCACAGGCTTGCGGCGGGGCGTTGCGCCGCGACAGTCATGGATAAGTCAGCGCAAACACGTGGGGCACATCGCGTGCTCTAGCCCGGGCGAGTCTGGCCGTCGCCCCTCACGACATATTTGAAGCTGGTCAATTGTTCCACGCCGACGGGGCCCCGCGCGTGCAGCTTGCCGGTCGCGATACCGATCTCCGCCCCGAAGCCAAATTCGCCCCCATCGGCAAATTGTGTAGAGGCATTGTGGAGCACGATCGCGCTGTCGACGTGCTTCAAGAACCGCTCAGCGGCCTCGGGATCGGACGTGATGATTGCATCGGTGTGCTGTGAGCCATAGCGCGCGATGTGGGCGATCGCACCATCGACGCCATCGACGACCTTGACCGCGATGATCGCATCGAGAAATTCCCGCCCATAATCGTCCGGCGCGGCAGCAACGACATGGGCAGCGGCGGCGCGCGTAGACTCGTCGCCGCGCACCTCGCAGCCGGCATCGATCAATGCCGTGACGAGTGCGGGAAGAACCTCGCGGGGGGCGGATTTATCCACGAGCAGGCACTCGGTCGCCCCGCATATGCCCGTGCGGCGCATCTTGGCGTTGAGCACGATGCGCCGCGCCATATCCAGATCGGCGGCCTTGTCGATGTAGGTGTGGCAGATACCCTCCAGATGAGCAAACACCGGCACGCGCGCTTCGGTTTGCACGCGATGGACGAGGCTCTTGCCGCCGCGCGGAACAATGACATCGATGGCACCACCGAGACCTGCCAGCATATGGCCCACTGCCGCACGGTCCGTCACAGGTACCAGTTGGATGGCTGCCTCCGGCAAGCCAACTTCCCGCAAGCCCTTTGCGAGACAGGCGTGAATGGCGGCGGCTGAGCGTTGGGAGTCCGAGCCGGTCCGCAAAATAGCCGCGCTGCCGGCCTTGAGACACAGCCCGCCGGCGTCCGCCGTTACATTGGGCCGGCTCTCGTAGATGATGCCGATCACGCCAATCGGAACGCGAACGCGAGAGATGCGCAGACCATTGGGCCGCGTCCACTCTGCTAGGATCGTGCCGACGGGATCAGGCAGCCGCGCGATCGCTTCCAGTCCCTCGCCGATAGCGTTGACGCGTTTGCGATCGAGCATCAAACGATCGATGTAGGCGGACGTCTGCCCTGCGGACTTGGCGGCGGCAACGTCTACGGCATTGGCCTCCAAGATTAGTGGCATGTCATCGTAGAGCCAGCGCGCAGCGGCGAAAAGAGCGGTGTTCTTCTGATCGGATGATGCAACGGCGAGTATGTGTGCCGCCTTGCGCGCAGCGGCGCCAATCGCGAGCATTGCGTGGGCCAGATCGTCCGCCGAATCTACCATCACGTGCGCGCTCATGACGTCGTTGCCTGTCCCGGAGCACCGATTGCCGCCGTGTTCTCGTCTATCACTGTCACCGTGATTGCCATATCGTCGCGATGCACTAGCTCAGCCCCTCGATCGAACCCAAGGATGGCCTCGATGTCGGAACTCTTCTTGCCCATGATACGGTCAGCTTCCGCTTTGGGATAAGCAGCCAGGCCGCGGCCCAATTCACGTCCATCCATCGAGCGGATGATGATGGCGTCCCCGCGGTCGAAGTTGCCTTCGATGCGCACAACACCCGCTGGCAGAAGGCTCTTACCTGAAAGTAGCGCGCGTTCGGCACCCGCATCCACATGCAAAACACCGCGCGGCTCGAGCTGACCCGAGATCCAGCGCTTCTTTGCCGTGACCGGATCCTGCTTGGCCAAGAACCACGTCACCCGCGCGCCTTGTTCGATCGCACGCAGAGGATGGAGGACAAGACCGGACGTGATGACCATGTGCGCCCCGGAACCCAGCGCGATGCGACCAGCTTCGATTTTCGTCTTCATGCCGCCTTTGGACAGTTCGGTCCCGACGCCCCCGGCCATCGCCTCGATCTCAGGCGTGATCGCCGTCACGAGTGGAATGTGGCGCGCATCGGCTCGACTGTTCGGCGGCGCCGTATAAAGACCATCGACATCCGAAAGCAGAACGAGACAATCAGCCGATGTCATCGAGGCGACACGGGCCGACAAGCGGTCGTTGTCGCCATAGCGGATCTCAGCTGTCGCGACGGTGTCGTTTTCATTGACGACAGGAATGGCCCCCAGACGCAGCAGCGTCTCGATGGTATGGCGCGCGTTCAGATAGCGGCGGCGCTCTTCGGTGTCGCCCAGCGTGAGCAGGATTTGCGCAACCGTGAGGCCGTGTTGGGCGGCAAGGCTTTGATAGGCCGCCGCCAGGCTGATCTGACCCACGGCGGCGGCGGCTTGGCTCTGCTCCAATTCCAAAGATCCTTTGGGCAATCCGAGCCGGTAGCGGCCAAGCGCGATCGCCCCTGAGGACACCAGAATGACGTCCTTGCCGGCACGCTTAAGCTCGGCCACGTCAGACATGAGCGCAGCCAGCCAATCCGATTTCAGTGTCCCCGTGGCGCGGTCAGCAAGAAGCGCCGAGCCGATTTTGACCACGATCCGGCGACTGGCGGCCCATTCGGGGCGCACGGCTTGTTTGGCGATCTGGCTGTGTTCAGAGCAGGGCATCGCATTGACGATTAGCTGGCTATGAGGAGAGCGCAATACGCTCCAACAGGCGATCGGGGCAAGACCATTTCTTGCCATGGCGGGAATTGGACAGAACTGCTGGCCACTGTTTTTGCGGACCGGCAGCGACCCGGTGAGCTTACGTGCGATGACGCCGGCAACCGGGGCGAGCCGGCGCAGAGGCCGCCTTCACAGGCTGCGGTGCGCATGTCTTTGCCGGCTGACCTACGCCGCCTAGCCCCACCACGAGAGCGCGGATCGTGTGTTCGAAGACATCATCGGCGTGAATACGACAGATTTGAGCCAGCATGCTGCGCATGATCTCCAAGCCCTCTTTACTTTCGATCTCCGCAAGGGTCGATGGCTCCGGCGCGCGCACGAGCCCACCAACCTCGCCCGAACACAGCCCGAGTATTGCCGCATAAAGTCCGGTTTCGAGGGCCGGCAACACCGCAGGCGGCACGCCCGCATCGGCCAGGGCGCGGTAAAATTCCTCAGCCACCTCCAGATCCGCTGGTCCTGTTGTCCAATACCGCAAAAGCAGCGGAAAGGTTTTCGGCTTGCGCTTGGCAAGAGCCCGGTACTGCCGGGCCAGAAAGACGAGCCTCTGATCCCAGGCCAGCGTCGGATCGGGTTTGCGGATCGCCGTGTGCAGCTGGTCGGCGACCCTTCGTTCCAGACCCTCCTTCGAGCCAAAGTGATAGACGAGGGTCGCCGCGTCGCAGCCGATGGCGCGTGCAGCCGAACGCATGGAAAAGCGCTCCAGCCCCATCCGCTCAATTTCTCGAGCG
>JAKALI010000272.1 GCA_021813195.1 Pseudomonadota bacterium | reverse complement strand
TGTCACACCGGCGGACGATATGGTCTCAGAGCGAAGCATGGGTTTTGACGATCGTGGCGTTGCCGCTGATCGCGCGGAGTTCGCAGGCTCGGAGGAGGAAATCCTCACCGACCTACCAGAACCCATCGGTCTGGTAGAAAACGAGGCGGTCGAGGAGGTTGTGAATGGCGC
The DNA here is from genome assembly GCA_021813195.1 of Pseudomonadota bacterium. Next base: position 5,879 of record JAKALI010000272.1, on the reverse strand, counting down.
AGCCGATACCGAGACGGTCGAACAAACGGGCGCCGAAGACGCTCTTGAGGAACTGCCGGAACGCCCGCGTCGGCGTCCGCGCAGTTACAAGATCCAAGAAGTCATCAAGCGGCGTCAGGTTGTCCTCGTCCAAGTTGTCAAGGAAGAGCGCGGAAATAAGGGCGCGGCGCTGACGACATATCTCTCGCTCGCCGGTCGGTACACGGTGCTGATGCCGAATACGGCCCGTGGCGGCGGGATCAGCCGCAAAATTACCAACCCCGCCGACCGCAAGCGTCTCAAGGAGATCGCGGCGGAGCTCGATGTGCCGGAGGGCATGGGGCTCATCATACGCACGGCAGGTGCCGCCCGCACGCGCCAGGAAATCAAGCGCGATTACGAATACTTGCTCAGGCTATGGGAAAGCGTGCGTGAACTGACGCTACAGTCCACGGCGCCGAGCCTCGTCTACGAAGAAGGGGATCTCATCAAGCGATCGATCCGCGATCTCTACAATAAAGACATCGAGGAAATCATCGTCGCTGGCGAGGAGGCCCATCGGGAGGCCAAAGATTTCATGCGCATGCTCATGCCGAGTCATGCCAAGAACGTCGTGCTGCACACGGGCCCCGAGCCCCTGTTCATCAAATATGGTATCGAACGCCAGCTGAACGCCATGTTCAGCCCCTATGTCACGCTGCGGTCGGGTGGCTATCTGGTCATCAACCAGACCGAAGCGCTCGTTGCCATCGACGTCAATTCCGGAAAGTCGACGCGCGAATTCTCCATTGAGGAGACCGCTTTTAATACCAATTTGGAAGCGGCCGACGAAATCGCCCGCCAGCTCAAGCTACGCGATCTTGCCGGGCTGATCGTCATCGATTTCATCGACATGGAAGAGAAGCGCAACAATCGCGCCGTCGAGCGTCGCCTTAAGGAGGCTCTGCGGTTCGATCGTGCGCGCATTCAGCTTGGCCGCATCAGTCACTTCGGACTGATGGAAATGTCGCGTCAGCGTCTGCGGACCGGCGTGCTGGAGGGCTCGACTTCTCAATGTCCCCACTGCCAGGGCACCGGTATCATTCGGTCCACGGAGAGTGTCTCGCTTGCGGTGCTGCGCGGTCTGGAAGACGCTCTCATGGCGGGGCGGCCGGAGTCCCTCGTGGCGACGACGACCGTCAGCGTCGCACTCTATATCCTTAATAACAAGCGCCGTTATGTGAATGAGATGGAGGCCCGACATGGTGTGTCGATCACCATCCAAGCGAGCGACAAGATGCAGGGCGCCACGTTCACGATCGAGAAGGGTGCGCAGCGCACGGATACGTTACGAAGACCGGAACGAGCCGCGGTCAACATGGATTGGGGATTCGAAGGTGAGGATCCCGAGACCTCTCGGGAACCGGGGCGTGCGGACGTCCTTCCTCCCGACAACGATGATAAGGATCGCGAAGCCGTTTCGGTCAGCCTTGAAAAGCGCGAAGAGGTGGGGCGCGGTCGCCGCAGGCGCCGGCGACGAGGTCGGCGCGATGGCGAGCGGGGCGGACGCGAGGAGGCTCTGGGTCGCGGCGCCCGGTTGGGTCCGCACATGTTGGAGCCCGCTGCATTCACAGTTGATGAGGGTGACGACTTCGACGAGGACCTTAGCCAATCGGTCAGCGCAGAAATGCCAGACCTCGATGACGCGGAACCGCTGGCAACTCGCGGTCCCGCTGGCCCGCGCGAGAACCCGCATGAAGGGTCGCGGACTGGCGAGGAGCGCGGGAGCCGGAGGCGCCGGCGCGGACGGCGCGGTGGCCGCCGGGGCCGAGGTCGCGACGGGGGTGAGGGTGCGCGAAACGGTGAGGCTTCAAATGCGTCGCGCTTCCCTGATCGGGTATCTCATGTGACCGAGGAGTTCATCGACGACTTTTCAGGCGCGGTGCCCTTTCAAGATGCCGCCGGGGACAGCTTTTCCGGGGAGACGTCTGCGTCCGACAGCGGGCCGGCTACGAGCCGTTGGGAGGAGCGAGACCAGGACGAGAGGGCGGCTTTACAGGTGTCGGCAACACCACCGACAATCGACGAACCTGCGCGAACCGAACCGTTGAAGTCTGAACCGGCCAGCCCCGTGCAAACGAGAGCGAATTCGGACGAGGATGATGCCCGCCTCGCGCGGCGCAGACGGCTCGAGGTCGGCGCGAGTGAGCCCCGCATTGAGCGGGTCGTTGTCGGCATAGATGAGACCGGAATGGAAGTGAGCGAGGCACAGCCCGCGCCCGTGCGTCGAGGATGGTGGCAGCGGCGCCTCGATCGGGATTGAACCAGCACCAAGTTGGAAGACGAGTTGCCACGGCCGGGCCAAACCCCGGCCGTTTTTTCTTCGCAATCAACGTGTTGGTTCATTCGTGACGTTTATGTTGCGGTGCGGCACATGTCGTCGCACCCAGCCGCCGGCGGGTTCTCTATGTCAAACTTTCACCATAAGGTCCCGGCGTTTACAGCGCGGAAGACAGATGGTGCTGCAACTGTCTTCGGTCAGCCGTGCAACTGCTGACCCAATGAAACGCAGACCGGTCCGGCAAAAACCGACGACCGAAAGATGATCGAGTCATTCGGGTCCACGAGGACCAAACAACGGTCCCGCCCGCAAGAGAAAAGATAAGGAGTGAAAATGAGCACACCTACCAAGTCGTTGATCGTTGCCATTTGCGGCGCGCTGGTCCTCAGCGTGTCGGCTGCGCAAGCGCGCGTCTACAATGATGCCACGGCTGGCGTTGAGGCAACCAAGCCCTCGCTCGCGAAGAATTTCAGATCAGATAGCGGAAAGACCTTCGCCAAATCCCGCAAAACTTCCTCCGGCAAGTATGCTTCCAAGTGGAAGTCCAAGAAGCGGCACGCATCGGCCAAGCGCAGCAGATCGAGCCTGAAGAACCGCTCATTCGTCAAATATGCCTCCGGCGGAGCCTCCCGCTCCTGCCTTCAGCCGCAGGCGCGAGCGCTGCTGAACCGGATCGAGAGCCAGTTCGGGCCGGTCAGCATCATCTCGACCTGTCGCCCGGGTGCCGTCATCGCGACGACGGGCAAGCCATCCAAGCATCGTTACGGCCTGGCCATTGATTTCGACGCCGGTAGCCGCAAGGGCGCAATCGTCAACTGGCTCATGGCCAATCATCATTCCGGCGGCACCATGACCTACCGCAACATGAGCCATATCCACGTCGACATCGGCCCCCGGTTCGTGTCGCTGAATGCCAACAGCGGCCGTCGCGGCTGATTACAGCATTCCGCGCCGATCGTGACCGTTGATTGAACGTGCGGGCATCGTCAGATGCCCGCATATGCGTTTGTGGGGCTGGGCGATCCACGAACCGGGGCTTTGGACGGTCCCAGTGGGCTGGGCATGCGCTCGAGGTTAGGTCGGCCCCTCGTCAGAGCTAGCGGCATCGACTATGTTTCCAGCGTCGGACCGCCGATCTTTCGGCTCAATTGTCGGATCTAGTTGGCTGATGCACGAAATCCTGGGTCGAGTGTGCCGGACTTTGAGGAACGGGATTGCGGTATTGTTGACCGCGGGCCCGGCCATTCTTGTGCCGGTCGCAGCTACGGCGCAGGGCATTCCGCTCATTCGCGACACGGAAATCGAGAACCTGCTCAACGATTATGCTCGGCCGATCTTTCGCGCCGCCGGGCTGGGGACGGGCCGCGTCGCCGTACGGATCGTCAATAACGAGGCGTTCAACGCATTCGTCGTCGATGGTCGCAACGTCTTCATCCACACCGGCGCGCTCATGCAGGCCCAGACACCCAATGAGGTGATTGGCGTTCTGGCTCACGAAGCCGGCCACATCGCGGGCGGCCATATGGCGGCCCTGCGCGCGCGCATCGCCAAGGATCAAACCCGCGCACTGATTGCTCAGATCCTGGGTATCGGCCTGATGGTCGCCGGTGGCGTGCAAGGCGGGGATGCAGCACGCGATCTGGGCGGGGCCGGCCAGAGCGTCATGTCGGGCGGTAGCGAGTTGATCATGCGGGGTCTGACGGCGGAGCGGCGGTCCCAAGAATCGGCTGCTGACCAGGCAGGCCTCAGCTACCTCAACGCCACTGGGCAATCTGGCCGCGGGATGCTCGCGACATTCGAGCGCTTCGCCGGTCAGGAGCTGTTTTCCGACCAGCACAAGGACCCATTCGTGCGTACCCATCCGGTGGCAACCGACCGTTTGGCGCGGTTGCGCGAATTGGTCGAGAGTAGCCCCCATTATGGTAACATCGACCCGCCCGAATTGCAGCTGCGTCACGACATGATGCGCGCCAAGCTCTCAGGCTATATCGAAAGCCCCCAGACCGTGCTCAACCGTTATCCGACGACCGATCAGAGCCTGCCCGCCCGTTATGCTCGCGCAGTTGCGCGCTTTCGCATGGGTGGGCAAGGCAGCCTCGAGGCGGCAATCGCGGAAGCTGATAAGCTCATCGCGTCTCAGCCCTCAAACCCGTATTTCCAGGAGCTCAAGGGCGATTTCCTGCAAAAGGCCGGCCGACCCGCGGAGGCGGTGCCGATATTGCGCAAGGCGGTGCAAACCGCTGGGGGCGAAGCGCCGTTGATCTCCATCCAGCTTGCGCAGGCGATGCTGCAGACCAAGCAGCCCGCGTTGGTCGACGAGGCAATTGCTATTTTGCGCAAGGCGATCACGCGCGAAAGCGAGAACGCTATGGCCTATAACATGCTAGGCCAAGCCTATTACGACAAAGGACTCATTCCGCAATCGGAGCTGGCGCGTGCGCAAGGCCTGTTCTACTTCGGGGCCGTAAAGCAGGCCCAGGATTTCGCGCGCCGTGCGCAAGCGGGCTTGAAGCCGGGCTCACCGGAATGGATCAAGGCCGACGACATCATCAACTTCAAGCCGCCGACGTGACAAAGCCTCCAGCGAATTGCACGGATCGTGCACGTTGAACGCAAGACTCCCAACCCCTAAAGCCAAGGTCGATCACATGAGCACGCCAGAACATCCCACAACAGCCAGCGCCTCCAGATCCGTGGCGAGGTCGCATGGCGCTCGATTGGGAGCGCTCGCCGCTGTGGCACTGGCACTCGGCGGCGGGCTGTTCGTCCTTGGTTCGGACCGCGTCAGCGGCGAGCAAGCGCCGCCGGTCGACACGTCGATGTTCGACGACAAGCAGAAGCGAGCCATCGAGCAGATCGTCAAAGATTATTTGATTGCCAATCCGCAGGTGTTCTTGGAAGTACAGGCCGCGCTTGAAAGCCGTATGGCGGAGGAAGAGGAGCGCCGCACCCGCGAGATGGTGAGCCAGAACGCCAAGGACATTTATCGTCACCCGGATGCGCCGGTAGCGGGCAATCCAGACGGTGACATTACCGTCGTTGAGTTTTTCGACTACAACTGCGGCTACTGCAAGCGCGGCTTCTCGAATGTTCTGAAGCTTGTAGAGAGCGATCCCAAAGTGCGCTTCGTCTTCAAGGAGCTGCCGATTTTGGGTAAGGACAGCGAAGAGGTCTCCAAAATTGCGCTCGCCGCCAAGCAGCAGGGCAAATATTGGGAAATGCATCGCGCCCTGCTCGAACACAAAGGCCGGGCAACTGAGGCCGTTGCCCTCGAAATCGCCGGTAAGCTCGGGCTCGATATCGAGCGTCTGAAGGCTGATCGGAACTCTGAAGGCGTAAAGGCTGAACTCGCGCGCGTCGAGGACCTGGCCCGCAAGATGGGCATCAACGGCACGCCGCATTTTCTGGTCGGAGACTCGGCCATCGGCGGCGCGCCCGAAGATCTGTTTGAGATGCTCAAGTCCAAGGTGGCCGATCTGCGCAAGACAGGTTGCGCCTACTGCTGATCATAGCGGGCCGAACCGACCACCGACAACTTAGCGACTTCAGCTGCCCTTTCGTTGCTCTGCGAAAGCTGCTA
>JAKALI010000271.1 GCA_021813195.1 Pseudomonadota bacterium | reverse complement strand
GTCGCTCGCCGAGGTCGCCGCCGCGACGGGTCTGCGGCCCGCCCGGTGATGTGGGTTCACGTTCGCTCGGCAAGCGGATGATGTTCAAATACGATCGCCTTCAAGCGTTCTTCGAGAACGTGTGTATAGATCTCAGTCGTCGAGATATCTGCATGACCAAGAAGCTGCTGCACGACGCGCAAGTCCGCACCGCGATCGAGCAGATGACTGGCGAAGGCGTGCCGCAACACGTGCGGCGATACGCGTGTGGGATCCAATCCCGCTGCGAGCGCAGCTTCTTTGAGATCCTGCGCAAATCGTTGGCGCGTGAGGTGGCCTTCGGCGCTGCGCGATGGGAACAGCCATTTTGGGGTGCGCAGCGGCGCAACACCATCCTCGGGGCAATGGCCGAGCTTCAAATAGCGCTCCAGCGCGTCACGCGCAGGTGCGTTGAGCGGCACAAGACGCTCCCGTCCTCCCTTACCACGAATCGTCAGGACGCGGGGGTCACCCTTCAAGACAGACCGCGGCAAAGAAACGAGTTCGCTCACGCGCATACCCGTGGCGTAAGCGAGTTCGAGCAACGCATGAAATCGTACCGCCCGCACCAGTTCGCGTCCCTTCAGCCCTTCACACGCCGCACGGGCAAATGTGATGAGCCGGTCGACGTCCGCAACTGAGAGCGTGCGCGGGATCGCCCGCCTTTGTTTGGGCATGCGCGCTTTACTTGCCGGATTTTCAGCAATGATGTCTTCGGTTTCCAGAAAGCGATAGAATTGCCGCAACGCGGACAAGCGTCGGGCGCGCGAGGAGGCGGCAAGCCCCGCGCGGCCTAAGTGTTCGAGATAGCTGCGTATACTTTCGCGCGTGGCACGACAAACTGGCGTTCGGGTGCTCGCCAGAAAGAGCAGGAAGTCGTCGAGATCACGCCGGTAGGCGTCGATCGTATTCGCGGCAGCTCCCTTTTCATTCTCCAGCATGTTCAGGAACGCTGCGATGAGCGCGCGATCTTCGCTACAACGGCTGTCGTTCATCATGCTCATCCTTTAGCCGCCAGGTGTACGCGGCCAACTGCTGAACAGCGCTTCCAACGCAAGCTTGCGGGCGTCCTGATCGAGGCCAGCGCGGCGCAGAGCCCGGATCGCATCGCCCAGGGCGATCATGTGTGCACCGTCCGCCCCATCGGGGCCGAGCGCCTCCATGGTGAGCAAGACCGTCCGGCCGAACTCCTGCTGCTTCGCACTCTCGGCCAGCGCTGACAAGACGCCTGTTGCCGGCAGATGACCTGTTGCCGGCTGCGGTGTGCGACTGGCAAGCTCCCACAACGGGATCGGCACCTGGATGTCGAGCGCGTCGAGGACCGTCGCGGTACGATGCAAGTGGTCGGAGGCGACCTGCCCGCGCTGAGCGAGAATGGTCACGGCATCAAGATGGGTAGCGCGGCTTGAACGGGCGGCCGGATCGGCGATATCGGCGAGCGCCAGCCAATGCTCGAGCGCAACTTCACCTTGAGGGTTAGGACGGTCGAGCGAGCGGCCAAACGCCACCCAGCTGCGGACCGCATTGAAATCACCCGACACCAGAGCCGACTCGATGGCCGTCTCGGCGAACCAGCCGACTTCGGCGGTCGCTGGAATTTCCTTGACGTCTTGCGCCACAATCAGGAGACCCTGCCAGTAGAGCCCGACGCGGCGCACGTCGTCCAGAAAACGGCGAATGAGGCGCGTGCGTTTCAGCGCCGCGCGCTCACTCTTGCATGCTGCGAAAAGTTGCGCGCGCCGCACGCCATCGCCAGCACCGGAATTTGGCGTTGAGCCAGCTTGACGCACAAGCCCAACGCGCATGTAGGCAGCGGCGAGATCGGCGGGTGAAGTCGCATTGAGCCGGGCAGCGGCCTCAGCTGCGAGAATTTGCATCTCGACATCGCCAGCACTGGACTTTGCGATGGCGGCCAGAACGCCTGGGCGCGCTGTGGTTAAGACAGTCGCCAGGGGAACGGTGGCGGAAAGCTTAAGGCTGAGCCAGTCCACCAGATCGATCGGTGCCCCGTCTGCGAGGCGCACGACACCACCACTTGCATAAGCGTCAATGGCATCGAGACTTACGGACGCGTCGCTCCCCTGCTCACGGGCGAGGGCCACCAGCATCAGCGCGCCGTCCTTGTCTCCGGATGCCGCTGTGCAATAGGCTGATAGAACGAGGGTTAGATTGCGCAGTCGCTCCGGTAGAGAGGAGATGGCGGTAGCCAAGTGACGAACCCCGGCGCACCCCTTGGTCGTTTCGCCCTGTGCCAGGTGCGTGCGAGCGGCGAGGACCTTCAGTATCGGATCAAAGTCGGATACTTGCCGATCAGCCAACAGGCGAGCGGAATCGTCGTAAAGCCCCATCCGATCCAGGGCTTCGACACGCACCGCTAAGAAGCGTGACCCGTTCGCCGCATCGGCAGGCGGGCCGACTTCGCTTGTCAGCAGGCGCTTGAGCAGCGCATGGAGCGTAGGCGATCTGGGCGGCAAATCCACCCGCGACAATAGACTTTCAAGATCGGCAAGGGTCAGGCCGCGCCAGAGCTCATGCGGCAATCCCGAACCATCGCTCGCCATGACCGGAGCGAGATCTTCGCGCGTGACGGTGCCCGTCGTTCCGCCGCCCCCTGCGTCCCCGACTGGAGCTTGCGCCCAGGCGCCGCCGGCGGTGCCCATCACAGACAGCGCAATCGCTGCTGTGATGAGGGCGCGACGTTCAATCGGGAGGCGGAGCATGTCGTGTCGCGGTTGTTGCCAGGAAGATTGTGCCCGGTCGGGGCCAAGTCACGGATTGCGAATTTTCACGCCCGGTACCGCCTTGACCTCTTCTTGCTGGACGGGCTCGTAGTGTGTCGCCAAAACGTACAGCCCCACGGCCCCGGCTCCGGCCAGTACCCCGCAGAACGCCAAAAATCGCAACAAGCTCGGCATGATGAGTTGTCCACCCTGGGGCTGTGATATGGCGATTCAACTGGGCACGATTGTGTCGCCGATGACGACCGTGAAGGTTCTCGGGTCGCCACGGACCGACAGCGAGATCGCTGCCTGATTTGATCTTTCAGCGCCGTTGGGCGATACACAGCTCGACACGCAAGACCCACTGCAGCGGCGGTCTGATGTTTCGCATGATTCGCCTTCACTCCAGCACCCGACCCCTATGGACGCGCCCCGGCAGAGCACGAATACGACCCGCCTCATTGAAGCGCTCGGCACCCGCTCGATCGTCCTCGTCGGCTTGATGGGCTGCGGGAAATCTTCTGTGGGTCGCAGGCTGGCGGCTCGGCTCGGGCTGCCGTTCGTCGACGCGGACGAAGAAATCGAGCGGGTCGCCGCCAAAACCATCAACGAAATCTTCGAGGACCATGGGGAACAGTATTTCCGCGACGGCGAACGGCGCGTCCTTGCCCGTCTTCTCGAGAGCGGGCCACAGGTGTTGGCGACCGGCGGCGGTGCTTTTTTGAACCCCCAAACCCGTCAGAGCATCGCCGAACGTGGTATCTCCGTCTGGCTTCGGGCCGAGTTACCCGTGCTCATGCGTCGGGTGGCCAAGCGCGACCACCGCCCGCTCTTGAAACGTGGCGACCCCGAAACAATCATGCCCGAGCTGATCGAGCAACGCTATCCGGTTTATGCACAAGCGGCGATTACCGTCGAGAGCCGCGATGTGCCGCATGAGGTTATCGTGAACGAAATTGTCGCAGCGCTCAAAACGCGGCTGCTGCCCGAACCGTTGCCATCTGGTTGAATGGAAGCGTGTTCGGCGAACTGAATGTTCGAAACGGTGGCTCTCGCGCGTGCAGGAGCTCACCTCGATGTGACAAAAAAGGCTGAAACCAACGATGCCGACGCTGGCCCATTCGCTCTCCGCCACCCCCCGAGCTTTGCGGACCGTAACCGTTGCACTCGGCGAGCGAAGCTACGACGTCCTGATCGGCCCGGAGCTGATTGGTCAGGCTGGCCGGCTCATCGCATCGCGCCTTGGCAAAGCACGCTGCGGCATCGTGAGCGACCGCAACGTCGCCGCCCATCATCTGCCGACCCTCGAAGCAGCCCTGCGCGCCGAGGGCAGGCTTGCTGGCTCCATAATTTTGGAAGCCGGCGAAGCGACGAAGAGTTTCGCGGTTCTCGACTCTCTGTCGCAGGATCTGCTGAAATTGGGACTTGAACGCGGCGATTTGATCCTCGCATTCGGCGGGGGCGTCATCGGCGATCTGGCCGGGTTCGCCGCGGCCATCCTGCGCCGTGGTGTTCGCTTCGTCCAGATCCCGACTTCACTCTTGGCCCAGGTCGACAGCTCGGTCGGCGGCAAGACCGGCATCAACACGCCGCAGGGTAAGAATTTGATCGGCGCCTTCCATCAGCCAAGTTTGGTTATCGCCGATACGGACGTCTTAAAAACCTTGCCCGCTCGGCAAATGCGAGCGGGCTACGCGGAAGTCGCCAAGTATGGCTTGTTGGGAGATGCCGAGTTCTTCACCTGGCTCGAGACCCATGCGCCGGCGGTCTTCGCTTTTCAAGCAGACGAACTAACTTACGCCATCGAGAAAAGTGTGCGCGCGAAAGCGGAAATCGTCGCACGCGACGAACGAGAAACGGGTGACCGCGCTCTCCTAAATTTGGGTCATACGTTCGGCCATGCGCTGGAGGCCTTTGCGGGCTACAGCGACCGCTTGTTGCATGGCGAAGCAATAGCCATCGGCATGGCACAAGCATTTCGCTTTTCCGTCGGGAGCGGCCTCATCGCTCAGGAGGTTGCAGAGCGCGTGGAAGCGCATTTTAAAGCCGTCGGCCTGCCGACGCGGATCGCAAGTATCCCCGGCGATATGCCGAACGTCGACCGCCTGATGGACCTCATGGCCCAGGACAAAAAGGTTCGCGACGGCCGCCTGACATTCATTCTGGTACGGGCCATCGGTGAGGCTTTTGTCGAACGTGCTGTCGATCCAGACGCCGTGCGCGCATTCTTGGAGCGAGAAATCACTCTGGCCGCATGATCGAAATGGAATGGTACGTGACACGGACCGTGAACTGGCGCGGCGCAGTCCTCGCTGATCGGCATCGCCCGCCACTTTCCCACCAGATCTCATCGAAGTTCCGTCTGATCGCGCAGGAGCGCAAGAAGCAATCATGACCGCGGAAATTATTCTGGTCCTGGCCGCCGTTGTCTTTCTGTTGTTTCTCTCAGCCTTCTTCTCAGGCTCGGAGACGGCATTGACCGCCGTATCTCGCGCCCGGATGCATGCGCTGGAGCAGGAGGGCAACGAGCGGGCGCGACGAGTGAATGAGTTAATTGCACACCCTGAGCGGCTGATCTCCACGATCTTGCTTGGCAACAATCTGGTCAACATCATGGCTTCAGCCCTGACCACCAGCTTGCTGATCGGTGCGTTTGGCGACGTTGGCGTCTTTTACGCCACGATCGTGATGACCGTCATTGTGGTGGTTTTCTCGGAAGTTCTGCCAAAGACCTACGCGATCGCTTATTCCGACACGATTTCGCTCTATGTCGCGCCGGTCATGCGCTTGCTCGTGAAGGGCCTGCGACCAGCGGTCGTCGTCATCGAAACTCTTGTGAAACTCATCTTGAAGCTCACACCAACGAAGCGCGACGACGAAGCCAACATTCTCGCGGCGCACGAAGAAATTCGCGGCACGATCGATCTTCAAGCGAAAGAAGGCGTGGTGCCAAAGCATGATGCGGAAATGCTTGGCGGCATCCTCGACCTGCGCGACCTTCAGGTCGCCGACATCATGATACATCGTACCAAGATGGAGACGCTGGACGCCGACGAGGACCCAAAGGCGATCGTCGATCAGATCCTGAAATCGCAGTATACGCGCATGCCGTTGTGGAAAGATGAACCGGAAAACATCGTCGCGGTCTTGCACACAAAGGATCTCTTGACCGCGCTCGGCCGGGTCGGTTGGGATGTTTCTAAGCTCGACATCATGAGCTTTGCGCAGACCCCCTGGTTCGTGCCCGACACCACCAGCGTCAAAACGCAGCTCAACCAGTTCCTAAAGAAAAAGGCACAGATGGCGCTCGTCGTCGACGAGTACGGCGAGGTGCA
>JAKALI010000270.1 GCA_021813195.1 Pseudomonadota bacterium | reverse complement strand
GACCGAGTGATGCCCTACGAACGCGTTCGTGCACAATACGTACTCGAACTGCGAGATCTCCACACTTTTGGACACCGCGAGCCCAAGATTGTCATTGCCAACAAACTGTCGCATTACCCGTTCGCACGGCGAGGCATAAAAGCCACGTGATTTTCCCGTGAAATAAGTAAACCTATAATCGAATGGGCGATAAAGATATCGGGTCAGCAACGACTTATCGGGGCCGGTAGCACGGACGTCCGCCTGAGCTGTAGAAACACGCCAATCTCTCGCGTCTTTGCCGAGCGCATATTTCGAGCGCGCCTTTTCCACGGGTAGTGACAAAAAATCCCGCAAACGATTCCAAAGGTTATTACGGTCAATATCAACAGTCATCGAATCGCGAGCAGTAACAGCACCCACTCCGCCAACAACAAATATGCTCGTTGGAGCCCATGCTTGATCGTACTCGCTCTGGAGTGTGAGGTCGCGAGGCACGAATGCGTAGAAAGGCGCGGCCGGAACAATTGGCGTCAGTTTTGGAAGGGAATTGCCAGCAAGCAATTCATATTTTGTTTCCGCTGTTCCCCACAGACTAAGATGCGATACATTGGTCTCTCTAGCGTTTGTTCGCATAAGTGCAATAGCAACACCTTGCTCGATGTCGAATACATTTTGATCCTTTATCTCGTCTGGCGATTTTCGTTTCTTTTTGTTGCTTCCGTTTAGATCAAGAATGTCAATGCGATTGAATGTGCTCTTCAAGGAATGCCGCATTCCGCGAAAAGTCGGATTGTCTAGATAGCCATGATTTGTGATAAATCCGAGGATGCCAGCTCGGTTGGATTCGACGCGCCATTGCGCGAGGCGCAAGAATTTGACGTAGTCATCCTGCAACCAAACCTTCTTTTCCCCAAGTGGCTTCCCGTCCACGTGATAATAGCTACCAACTGCTGTCCCGTCCGGTAAATGCCCCTTCAAAAGCCCGTCTATCCACGGGAACATGTTTGCCGATATTCCCGAATAAGGGGGATTGCCAATGATGACCGTAGCGGGCAAGGTTTCCTTTGTAGCGTTCGCGGCCCTTGCCTCATGGGCCAGCATCGGCGCCATTATTTCTAGCTGCGGTTGGACCTCATGTGCGGGCTCCAGCGCGTTGGTCAGGAAAATGTTGACCCGTGGCCCGTCCGCAGGAAATGTGTATCCAGTCTCCGCCAGTTTGAGGCCGATTTTCATATGTGCGATCGCATATGGCGCCATCATCAGCTCGAAGCCATGCAGGCGCGGAAGCAAGTCACGCTGGACGTAGGCATTCCATAGTTGCACGAGCTTGTCGTGGCTGCTGTGGCCTGCTCTACGCCAATGGTCTTGCATGTGTTTATGGACAAGATCGATCACTTCGACCAGGAAGGTAGCCGTGCCGGTAGCAGGATCGAGGATCTGGACGAACGGCGTGTCTTTATCCGCATGGGCAGGTATGGTCAACGGTTTGGGATTCTCACGATCGCGAGAACGGGCGATTCTGATGTATTCGCCCCATGTGACGGTACTGGCAAGGCCGTCATTGATGCCGAACTCGGTTTGCAGGATTTCATGCACGCTGCGCACAATGAACTGCACGACCGGGCGCGGGGTATAGAAGACACCACGCTTTGCGCGCATTTTCCTATCGTAGACTTTGAGGAAGTCCTCGTAGAAATGAATGACCGGGTCTTCGCCCTGCCGGGCGGCGCCGAAGCCGCGCAGGATTTCATCCATCGGGACATCACGCAACAGCTCGACCACCTCGTTGATGCCGAGCTCATCGAAGTCAACGCGTTGATGTCGGGTGCGCGAACGCCCTGCCGCCACCATGAAATCACGCAGTAGATCGCGCAGGAACGGGTTGGTGCTGGGAATCAGGTCGGCGACGTTGTCCGCAGTCAGCACCCCGCTGGTGCGCGAGACGCGGGCGGCGAACAAACCATACGAAATGGTTTGCGCGAACATGTCCGCGAAACCGTCCTCTGTGAGATCGGCGATCAAGTTGTCCTTGAACGCTTTGTGCAGCTTCTTCAGATGACCGCGCTCGCTCTCGGCGGCCAGGACCGCGTTTGCGCGCAGTCGAATACGCTTGGCGAGTTGGGCCAATGCAAGGGCCAGGGATTTGGAATCGTTGATTGCTTGACGATATTGAAGCGTAAAAGCATCGGCCCATTGATCGCGCCACGCCTTCTGTGCAGCTTCTCCGTCGGTGCGTGCGGGCCAGCGCAGCTTCCTGTGCAAAGTGGCCGCTACATGTGCTAGCTGCAGCGTCGTGTCGTCTTCATCCCAGCCTAGGACACGCAGGACTGGCAGATCCCCGGCCTCCGACTCGTCTGTGAAGTGGGCAAGGGCGATTTCGCGGTGGCCGGCTTCGCCGAAACTGGAAACGAACAGCAGGTCGCGTGCATGCCAGGTCTGGTGTCCGCCGCCTTTCTTGGCGCTCGCCCGACGTTGGATCGCCAGGCTATTGAGTACGCGGCGCAGTACGACGATGGGAAGTCGCTTCTTGTCGAACTCGACGAAGAAAATGCCCCACGGCTGCCCGCTCGCCAGCGGCCGCAGTTGCTTGATACTCTTGATCGCGACTTGATGTTCCTCGCTCAGGAACAACTCGTCGGGGCGCCATTCGAAGAACGCGTCCTCGACTTCGTCCACGTCCACAGGCCATTCAAGTTCGTCGTGGAGATACTTGATGAGCTGCGCCGTATTGGCAACGCTGCGCAGTTTCTCGATTTGAGGGTCTTGCGCAGCGGCACGTGTGGCCATCTTCTTGTTCTCCTCCGGTAGATCGCGGAAAGTCGAGTGGGCCCGGCTAGTTCAATTCCATCCAGGCAATGAGTTGTGGCATGACGCCGACCGGCGCCTGAACTTGTTTGAAGTACCCGTTTTTCAGGTGCCGTTCGATCTTGGTCCGCACATCGGCAAGGGTGCCATGAGGCAGCAAGCAGCGGCGCGGGGTCTCCGGCTCGCAGCGAATTACACCGTCGATCGTAGCGGCATCCTCGACGATGCGATCCCCGGCAATGTCATATAACAGCCAGATTGACGTCCCCGCCGAAACCGTCCACCCTTCAGATTCCGTTACCGGATCTGCGATGGTCGAATCGCGCGACGGAAGTCCGTAGCAGAAAAACACCGCCTTGGTTTCGGGGGTAACATGCGCCTTGCCGCTGAACACGCGGCCCGGCAGCGCTTCGAGGCGTAGCGGCAGGTCCGGATGCGCTGCGAGAAGGCGTTGGTATTCGAGGTGCATGGTCTCGAGCGCCGTCGGTTCGCCCTCGTAAGCATGGTCGAAATCCTTGAGCGCTTCAAAATCGTCCTCCGGAGTGAGCAGCTTCTTGCCTTCGATGCCGAGGGTCTTGGAAATCAGTAGGGTCTTGTTGCTGACCTTTTTGTAAAGCTTCAGCAGTTCGTCCAGTTCCCCCGGGGGGAGGAAGTTCCAGAATTCAACCTTGCCGCGTAGCGGCTTGCTGTCGGGGTGATCTCTGACTAGGTGCTTTTCAATCTCCGCATTCAGGCGCCGGTCCACCCGGCCGATGCGCTGCATGAGTCGAACCGGATTCCAGTGCAAGTCGTAGTTGATAAGCCGCGTCGCGTCCTGCAGGTTCAGGCCCTCTGAAAGCACGTCGGTCGAGATCAGCACTCGGGTTTCAGGCTGTCCCAGGTCAGCCAGCGCCTTGCTGTTGAGCCCGTTGTAGTAGGGCGCGAACTGGCGGATTACGTCGCCGCGGTCGCGCTTGGTGGCCGAGTCGACTTGGTCAATTCCCTTGATACCGGCCTTTTCCAGTTGCTCGGCCAGGTAGCGTGCAGTGGCTTGGAACTCGCTGAAGATAAGCACCTTGTGTTTCTTCAGCACTGGATCTGTCTTCAGCAACTGGATCAGGGCGCGCAGCTTGTCGTCGTGCTGCGGTTTGAATTTGCGCAGTTCGTCGAGAAACTCGGCCAATTGGTCGAGATCTTGAAGGGATTCCGAAAGCATCTGCGGCACATCGTAGGTGTCGCGATCCAGAACTTCCGCTGCTTCGAGCATCTCGTCCGGCACTATATCTTCGTCGGGCTCGTCTTCCGGAGCTAAATCCCCAAAAAGCTCTTTCTGACGGGTATCTACATGTCCCAGCAATTCTTCATGGCGGATCTTCCAGCGCTCAAGACTGGATTTTTCGTGCTTGCTCTCGCTATTGACCGATACAAACGCCATGACCTTCAAGAGAAGTTGCTGGCACGAGGCCTCGAATGCGCGCGCCGAGCTCTCGAAGCGTTTGAGAAACAGCACCCGAATTAGCCCCACCACCTGTTTCTGGCGGTTTTCCTCGAAGCCATCTTCGACCGGTACCTTGGCATATGCCAGCGGGTAATACATCGGCAGAGTAAATAGTGGGTTCCTGCGGTTGAACGCCTTTTCGAGCTTCGTCAGCAACTGGCCATAGGTCTTCTTCACCGAGTAAACCGCGACCTGCGGCGCCGCGCGATCCGGGAAGATTGCGAGCTTGCCACCCAGTTGCTCCTGGCTGCGCCGCACGTAGGCGCGGCTGCGCTGGACGACCAATTCGCTGAAGAGATTGTCGTGCGCAAGCAGATCGGCCGCTTCCATTCCTGGCAAGTCACTTTGCACCACGCCGCCAAGGCGTCTTTCTAGATCCTTTTCCAGCTTGCGGAAGTGGCCGGGCAAGGAATGAATACCAAGCGTCTCCTTGAAATGCCCCGCTTCCCGGCGGGAAAAGTGCTCGATCAGGTGTTGCAAGTCGATCAGGCGATTGTTGATAGGCGTCGCGGTCAGCATGTAGACCTGTTTGTTTTCGCACAGGTCATGCAGTTGCCAGTAGCGTGAAAGTTTGTTCTTGCTTCCGGGGTTGCGAAAGTGGTGTGCTTCGTCGATCACGACGGCGTCGGCTTGCTCGCGCAGGCGCTGAATTTTTTCTACCCATTCGCCACCGCGCTGCAGGTCGGAATGATTGATGACGACCAGGTTGGAGAAATCGCCGAACAGGTGCGGCAGGAGTTGGCGCAGATTCACCTCCCACACCGGTTGGCGGCCGGACTTGGGCACAACTAGCACCACTTTCTTGCGCTCGTGAACGACCAGCCGTTCGATCAACATCAGACCGACATAAGTCTTCCCGAGACCCACGCCATCGCATAGAAAAGCGCCTCCGTGCTTTGCTGCGATTTTGAGCAGCGAACCATAGCCATCGCGCTGATACTGGTCCAGCAATGGGTACATGGCTGATTGACTTCGCTCCCACTCGCCGGCGGTGACCTCGTAGTTGCGGAAATATTCCTGCAGCGCCTTGGCGTACACCTCGAAGGGAAGGTATGGGTGGGTATGGCGCTCAATCACCTTGAGCAATTCAGCGGAAACGTCTTCGGCATCCTGCCAATGCCGATCGAACCAGCGTTGTAGTTCCTCCACCTCGCGGCGAAGTTGCACGTTGAGTTCGACGTTTGCTGTTAGCCCCTGCGCGGTGAAATTGCTGGAACCGACCAATGCCGACGAGCCGACTACAGCGAGCTTCGAATGGGTGATGTATGCCTTGGCGTGAAATTTCTTTTTGGTATATACACGGCACGCAATTTGGCCGGAAGCCAACGCCTCGATAATTCCCGATACGCCAGCGAGAAAATCGTTCTTCAATTTCTCGCGCTCGATGCTCTCTTCGAGTTTCCGGCCGATGCGTGCCAGGCCATCGAGGAGTGCTCGCTGCGTGCGCTTGGTTACTTCGTCGCCCATCAGGATTCGAACCTGGTCCAGCTTTTGCCATTTGCCGTCAAGCGCCAGGAGGGAGCCGATTTCGAAGTAACCCGTGGCTATGTCAAAGCGGGAGGAAATTTCCGTCCATTCGGCGAGGTAGCTAAGCACCTTCCACTCGTCGTCGGAGTTATCGACGATGAAAAGGTCGCTGCCGGATTTGGCGGGAAGGGTGGACACTGCGCGTCTTTCTTATCTCGCTTTGCCAGATGGTACTTGGCAATGCTGAAAATGGAAATGCCTATTTGCTGCAATAGGCCCTGCTCGAACGGCACTGCCGCTTGCCGTGCGGGATTTTCCGCTTAGCCTGGTGGTGGAAGTGTCGCGCAGGCCAGTGCGTAGGCCGT
>JAKALI010000269.1 GCA_021813195.1 Pseudomonadota bacterium | reverse complement strand
GATCGAGGGAGGGATCGCGCTGAACGCCAGCCTGGCCATAGCCTGGGATCGAGCCCATTGAATTGAAACGTGGGGAGTCCTGGGGAGGCGATGTTCGCGTGCGTGGCGGCATGTAGCTCGACAAATCGAAGCTTCGGGGATCGCCACCGGCGGGGGCATTCCCCCATGCATCGGGCTGCGGAGCGTATTGGTTCGGCTGGCCGGTGCCTGCCGTTCTGTACCCGCCTGCGTATCCAGCTTGTGACGGCTGTACTTCATAGCTAGGCGGATAATTCGGCTGGGCAGGCGGGGGGGCTGGAGGTGCCGCCTGCCGCGGATCATGCGTGCGAACGGCGTAAGGATCGATCGAGGCGGCCGCGGGCATCTGGCCATAATAATAATCGTGGTCCTGGTGACCGAAGACGTCCGGTGCCATACCGCCCTGAGGACGACTTTGGCCGGGATATGCGGACGTGGTGTGGCCAGAGGTCGGGTGGGACGGCGTCGCTGGCATCCGCGGATTGGGCCGCGGGGCCCCATTCAAGCCTTGGGTCCAGGACGCATGCTCTGGATGCTCTCCGGGGCGTTGCGCGGGCCATCCGCCCTGCGGAGGTGGCGGATTGTGGGACCGTGACATATCCGTACTACCCTTCCAGGTTCACGACTGACTTGTCGCCTCATGTCTGGAGGATCGGGCCGCGACAGCTTGCGCTACCATGACGATCCGCGACGCACCCAAACGAATCGGCTCTGGTCGACGAGACTAGCGCATGGACTGGGGAGCCTCGACCCCGAGAATTCCAAGACCTGAGGATATCACCTCACGCGACGCAACAACGAGCGCGCAGCGCTGAACCGTCAAACCCCCGTCATTCCCCTGGATAAACCGCAATTGTGGCGAATCGTTGCCTCTCGTCCAAAGTGCGTGAAAAGCCGAAGCTAGATCATAGAGATAGAACGCCAGCCGGTGAGGCTCTCGGGCCTCGGCGGCATGGCGCGCGATACGCGGGTAAACCGCCAGCTTGCGAATGAGATCTAGTTCGCCGGGATCGGTCAGCCGCGACAAATCGGCCGCGCGCAGGGCCGCCGCCGACACATCGAGTTCCGGGAACTGCTCGGAGACGTTGCGCAAGACGCTGGCGGCTCGGGCATGGGCGTACTGGACATAAAAAACAGGGTTGTCCTTGGACTGCTCGGTCACCTTGGCGAAATCGAAATCCAGCGGCTCCAATTCTTTGCGGTAGAGCATCATAAAGCGAACCGGGTCGCGCCCAACCTCGTCGACAACATCTCGGAGCGTCACGAAGGTTCCAGCCCTCTTCGACATTTTGTAGGGCTCACCGCCCTTGAAGAGTTTGACCAATTGGACGACTTTAATTTCCAGGTCGCAGGACCCGCCCGACGTGCGCCAGGACTTGAGCTTGCCCTTGGCGTCACGCTCGAGGGCCCCCCCGCTGAAGGCCGCCACCGCCGCGAGCATGCGTGGGATGTAGCCGATGTGATCGGCGCCGAACACGTTGACGAGATGGCGGAAATTCCGCTGCAGCTTGTCGTAGTGATAGGCGATGTCCCCGGCGAAATACGTGTAGCTGCCGTCGGATTTTTGCAGTGCACGATCCTGGTCGTCACCGAACGCTGTCGAACGAAACAACGTTTGCTCGCGATCCTCCCACTCCTCGTCGTCATGACCCAGAGGTTTCGGCAGCCGCCCCTCGTAGACCAAGCCCTTGGCCCGCAGCGCCTCGATCGCCTCGCGGACCCGATCCTTGCCCTCCCGCGACAGCGAAGCTTCCGAGACGAAAACATCATGACGGATATCGAGCGCCGCCAAATCCTCTTTGATCATGGCCAGCATGGCTTCAACGGCAAAGGATCGGACGGCGGCAAGCCAATCCTTCTCATCCTTGCCGAGCAGGTCTCGTCCGTATCGTGCGGCCAATGCCGCACCAACCGGCTTCAAATAATCGCCGGGATAGAGGCCCTCTGGGATCTCGCCAATTTCTTCGCCAAGTGCCTCGCGGTAGCGCAAATAGGCCGAACGCGCGAGAACGTCGACCTGACCGCCAGCATCATTGATGTAGTATTCGCGCGTGACGTCATAGCCCACGAAGTCGAGGAGATTTGCGAGCGCGTCGCCAAAAACCGCGCCGCGACAATGACCAACATGCATCGGACCGGTCGGGTTGGCCGAGACGTACTCGACATTGACGCGCACACCCTTGCGCAACCCGCGCCCGTACTCGCCCTTTAGCCCGATGATGCTTCGGACGAGGCGATGCCAATACCCGGGCTCCATCGTGAAGTTGAGGAACCCCGGTCCGGCAACGTCGATGCTGGCGAAATCGCTCTGCGACGCAAGCTCCTCTTTCAACGCATCTGCAAGATCGCGTGGCTTCATACCCGCCGGTTTGGCGAGTGCCATTGCGGCATTGGTGGCGAAGTCGCCGTGGGTGGGATCACGCGGCGCTTCCACATCGACACCTGACACATCGAGGTGCTGAGGTAACTTGCTCTGCAATTTCAATCGCTCAAGCGCGCCGGCAATGCGGGTCGCCACATCCGTATAAACATCCATTCGCGTGATCCCTCGGCAGGCGCATGATCCGGTCTGAATCCAGCTGCGGCCGGAGCAAAAGGACAGCAAGACAGCGGGAGTGTGGCGGGCGCTATCGCAATTCCGGCGTCGCGTCAAACAGGCGAGCATACTCTGCAAGCGCGAAGCGATCTGTTTGGCCTGCGAGGTAATCGGCTGCAAGCCGGGCCTGGCCGCGTTCATCCAGCCGATCGCGCACCTGGCGCCAGCGCTCCGGCAGGGTGTCGCTCGCAGCCGGATCGGCGTAGCGTGAAAACAGCGCACGGAGGATTTTTTCGGCCTCCGCCATGACGCGCCCGACGCGCGGATGGCGATAGACCCGCTCAAATAAGTATCCGCGCAGCGTCTCGACGTCCCTCGCCGTCTCCTCGGGCAACGCAATGATCGCATAGGAAGCCCGACGGATGTGGTCGGGCGATGTCGGCGCCAGGATCGCCAGCCGGCGCCGACTTTCGGCTACCGTTTCACGGATCAGCGTCGTGATCATGCGCCGCGTCACTTCAAAAACGGTTCGGCCTGGATCGCAGGACGCCTGATACGCCGGTCGCGCATCCGCCATAGGCCCCTTAAACGGCATGCGAGCGAGTTCATCAAATGCAATGAGGCCCGCCCGTAGGCCATCGTCGACATCGTGCGTGAGATAGGCGATGTCATCGGCCAGCGCGGCAACTTGGGCCTCGCCGCCAGCCCAGCTTTCGAGGTTCAGGCTTTGCCAACGCTCGATCGGACGGCACACCTTGCTGACGGGGCAGTCCGGCTGCTGTGTCAGCGGGCCATTATGTTTAGCGAGACCCTCCAGCGTTTCCCAGGTCAGATTGAGCCCGTCGAAATCTCGATATTTGCGCTCAAGCTTTGTGACGACCCGAAGGCTTTGGGCATTGTGATCGAACCCCCCAAAGTCCGCCATCGCCTCGTCCAAAGCCCGCTCGCCCGCATGTCCGAACGGCGGGTGCCCCAGATCGTGCGCCAGCGCCAGCGTCTCGGCGAGATCTTCGTCGAGGCGCAGCTGACGCGCGATCGTGCGGGCGATCTGAGCGACTTCCAGGGAATGTGTCAGCCGCGTGCGATAGTGATCGCCTTCATGATAGACGAACACCTGCGTTTTATGCGTCAGGCGGCGGAAGGCGGTGGCGTGCAGGATGCGATCGCGGTCGCGTTGGAACGGCGAGCGTGTCGGGCAGTCGGGTTCACAATACTGCCGGCCGCGCGATGGGATCCCGCTGGCCGCATAGGGCGCTGGATTGCGAGCGCCAGGCGCCAATTCCGCTCCATAGCCATACGGGCCGTCCGTGGCCGGCTGGAGGAAATCATCGTGCGGTGCGGACCTTGTCATAACGATCCAACGGGCGGCAACGATCCGACAACCCTCAGTTCATCCTCAATCGGCCATGTCATCGTTTTGGTGACCTCGTGTTTGACAGCGGCACCGAACGGCCTACATTCAAACAACCGTCCGGTCTCGACAACAGTTGGTGCGCCTAGCCCGCGCCGCCACAAATTCTGTAACCGAGCGGCTTCTTCGACAACTCTGAACGACCTATAGCATCGATCCATGACCGAATTGCCCGTCCAAGTCACCGCCTCAGCAGCACGACGCATCGCGGAAATCGTGGCTAGCGAGCCTGCAGGCACGATGCTGCGCGTTGCCGTGGAAGGGGGCGGCTGTTCCGGCTTTCAGTACAAATTCGATTTAACGCGCGCACGCGCCGCCGATGACATTCTGATCGAACGGGATGGGGCCAGCGTGCTGATCGACCCGGTTTCGCTGCAATTTCTGGCCGGCTCCGAGATCGATTTTGTTGATGCGTTAATTGGAGCATCGTTCCAGATTCGCAATCCCAACGCCACCTCGTCATGTGGCTGCGGGACGAGTTTCGCGCTGTGAGTTGCGCCAACCCATCTCAAAATCTCCGCGCCGCGCGCACGTCTGCGGTCGCGCCATGAGGTTTGCGACCTGGAACATCAACGGCATCAAGGCGCGCATTGATGGCCTTGCGGCCTACTTGCAGGAACAGTCCCCCGACGTCATTGGACTGCAAGAGATCAAGACTGCGCAAGAGGCGTTCCCATTCGAGATCTTTGAGGACCTCGGATACAACGTGGCCGTTTGTGGTCAGAAGGGCTTCAATGGCGTCGCGATCGCCGCGCGCGTTCCCCTCGAAGACATCCTCAAGGGGTTGTCGGGTGACGATACGGACGACCAGGCGCGTTACATCGAAGCAACCGTGCCTTGCGCGTTTGGCCCGGTGCGCTTCGTCTCGCTCTATTTGCCCAACGGCAATCCCATTGGCAGCGAAAAATTTAATTACAAACTCCGATGGATGGCGCGTCTTCAAGCCCGTGTGCGCGAGCTTCTGGCCCTCGAGATGCCTGTTGTGCTCGCTGGTGACTACAATGTCATTCCGCAGCCAATCGACGCCAAACGGCCAGACGCCTGGGTCGGCGATGCTCTATTCCAGCCCGAATCCCGCGCAGCCTTGCGACGCATCGAAAGCCTCGGTTTGACGGACGCAGTGCGCGCCTGTCACCCGGGATCCGGCA
Organism: Pseudomonadota bacterium; assembly: GCA_021813195.1. The sequence goes on along the minus strand of JAKALI010000269.1, from coordinate 983 downwards.
TCTACACATTCTGGGATTATCAAGCCGGAGCGTGGAATAAGGACGACGGCATCCGCATCGACCACATTCTGCTGTCACCTCAGGCCGCCGATCATCTCACGGCGGCCGGGGTCGACCGTTTCACGCGCAGCTGGGAGAAACCCTCCGACCATGCGCCCGTGTGGGCCGAACTGACGTGAGCGCCGCACGCTTCACCTGAGCGACGGCTGCAGGCTCGTACCCCCGACATCGCGCAGCTCTGGCGCGGATCGACCGTAGACGAACCCAGCGCGTCCTTCGTTACCTTCCGTTACCTGAGACGGCCGCGAACCAAGCGCGGTCTCGTCGTCCAGTCGCATGGGGGCCACGCGCTCGCCGTTGCTACACGTGCGCTCCGGCGAAGCAGTGAGCATCCCAATGCCCGCCGCCTCTCGTGTTTCCGGTTTCTTGCCATAGCGGCTGCCCCAGGATGCGACGATGCCCGTAGCCTGCCGACGAATGCCTTCGCCGGCGCCGCAGAAAATGTTCTGATGGATGTCCTCGATCCACAGCCGCTCGTAGACGGGTGCGTTCTGCACGGCGACATCGATGAGGGCCAACGCCATCACCTGGTCGGCCTTGATGTACTTCCCGCGCCAGAGCAGATCTGCGAGGAAGGCTTGTGCTCCCGCATGCCCGCGCTCGGCAAGCACCGAGAGCCAGTGCAGACCCATGGCGCGATCTTCCTCCACACCTTCACCTGTCAGGCGCAGTTTCGCGAATTCAAACTGCGCATCCTCGTCGTCGAATGTCGAGGACGCGTTGTGCAGATAAAGAACCGCCAACTCTGGGTTGGGCTTGAGGCCGATTTCTTTCAAACCGCGACGCACGTAGCCAGCAAGCGCGGTCAGCGCCTTGCCGACGTAACGCGCGCGCGGGTCGTCCTCTGGATCAATCTCGGCGTATTCATCAGCAATCTTCTGGAACAACAGGTAGGCCTTGGCGTGATCGGTATGTTAGCCGTT
>JAKALI010000268.1 GCA_021813195.1 Pseudomonadota bacterium | reverse complement strand
TTGGCCGCGTACGACGTGAGGTCTCGGTTGCATCGGCTCATGTCGCCTTGATCCGGGCGCGCAGATTGAGCAGCGCCATGACGGCGTGTTCGTTGCCGCGCTGGCGCTCGAGCTCGATCTGGTGGTCGAGCAGATCGGCGAACGAGTGTCCCGGTTCTCCGCCCGGCGGCGGCAACGGCCGCTGCAGGTCGGCGAGCGTGTCCGCGCGCTCGGCCGCGGCGTTGTTGCGGCGCGCCTCGGCCTCGGCTTGCCAGCGATCGATCTCGCTGTCCTTGACGCGCTGCGCGGCCTCCAGGTTGCGCGTCGCCCGCACGCTTGTCTCCTCGATACGGGCGAGTTCGGTCGCGGCACGTGCCGCCGCCAGCCGCCGCTCGATGTCGGCGTTGAGCCGCTCAAGTTCATGCCGCTTGTCGTCGAGATCGCGGACGTGCTCGCGGGCGCGCTGCTCGGCCGCGATCCGATGGGGAAGATCGGCAAGCTCGGCAATCTTCTCGGCGATGCGCATGCGGGCGTCGATCAGGGCGGCATAGGCATCACTCTGGCGACGCCGCGCCAGCAGGTACCCGGTCGAGTTGTCGACGACGCTTGTATTCTTGACGATCACGTCGCGCTCGAAGCCGAGCCAGTGATTGCCGGCGGGCAGGTCGGCCGAGCGGCCGACATTGCCGGTCGCGGGCGGAACAGAGTTCGCGCGGTGGGCGGGCAGCCTGGCGTCAGCCATGATCGCGTTCCCGGTTGCGCTCGCGGGCCAGAAACGCAGCGATATGAGCATCAGCCTCGCGTGCGGCGTGCTCGAGCTTCTTGATCAGCGCCGCGGTGCGCTCGGTGTCGCTGCCGGCGCTCGATTTCGAGGTCAACGCCGCGGCCAGCAGGACGATAAGCAGACCCGCGGCGCCGAGCAGCAGGAGCCGCGGGTCAAGGGCGTCGGCACGTGACGCGGTCCGAACCGGCCGCAGGTCGCGGGCGGGCATCGGCACGTGACGCGGTAGACGCTGTTCCGGAATCACTTTGTACTCCTGGCTCGGACAGCGCCAGTGGCAGCGCCGCACCCGGCGCTCGCCATTCCACACGTCCTCACAGTGGGTGTGGTGGCAGCTCGGCCGGTCAGGCATCGGGGTGTCGGGGTAGTGGGCGGCATCGACCGGCGATGCGATTATAGCGACAAGGCCGATGATGACCGACATCAAGGCTGCCTGGTTCATGACGCCCCGGTCTCCGGGTCGTCGAGGTCCATGCCACGGATATCCCCGATGTAGTCCTCGAGCTCGAGGATGCGGTCACGGATGGCCTCGATCAGGCGCTCGGCGAAGTCGGCCACGGGCTCGCCGGCCTCGCGGCCGACCGACACCTCGCAGGCGAGGGAAATTTCGTAGAGCTTGAAGTCAACCGCGATCGACGTGCCATCGTTCTTGATGCTGCCGGTCGACGGCGTCGACGAGAGTTGGTTGGCCATCACCAGCCCCTCCGCGCCGGCAGATGCCGCCAGCGGCGATAGAGGTAGCCGTAATAGGCGGCGATATCCTCCATCGTTCTGTCGGCAATTCTGGAGTTCTGTGTGCGGCAGAGATGCAGAAAAAGGCGCTCAAGCTCGGAGAGCTCGCGCGCCTGATGGGCCGGGTTCGGGATCAGTTTCCCGACTGCTTGTTTCAGTTGGGCAATGCCTCGCGAGGGAGGCCGTGGGTTTCGCCGGGGCACGTCGGCTCGGTCCTGGGCGCAGTCGCATCGCTGGTCGAGACGCTGCTTACCTGCCCGTCTGCGCTCTGGGCCAACGGAGAGGTGGGTCGAGACACCGACGGACCTCACGCATGACGAGCATTAAAGATTAAAGTAGTATAACAAACTCGCTGAATCAATAAAAAGTTGCTGTTGTCAAATAAAAATCACGGCATGTCATAGATATACATAAGTGACTGCAAAATATTCCATCAATCAACCAATATTCGCAACGCGAACTCGGAAGATTACATAGATTCAATCACTTGTTTTTCTGGCCGAGCTTCGAGGCCGGCTGATTGTTGCAAGGAGATGCTTGCGGGATGGATCGCGGTTGGCCTCGCGCCAGCTGCAGTACGCTATCCTCAGACTTTCGCGGTTTGACCTTGAAAGTCACCGCGGGGGGCGTATAGTGCGCGCAGGTCAAAGGGTCGAGACACCGACGGTCGCCACGCGCCGCGTGACGCCGTTGGCATCTGAACGCGCCAACCTATCCACATTTGGTCATGTGATTACCTCCGGGTCTTCACTCGAGAGAGCCGGGTGTGGATGCACGCGGCCGCCACGGGCTTCGGCAAAAGGACCGTGGTGGCCGCATCTTCGCAACTGCGTGTTGTTCATGCAAACAGATTCGAAAGCCGCGAAATCTCGCGGCTTTTTCATTGCCCATTCGCAGGGGTTTTCACGATGCCCAGCCGTCATCCGGGACGCACGGGACGACCGCGCGCCGCCGTCCGCCATGAGGCCACCGGAGGCAAGAACAAGATACCAAGAAGTTTCGGGCTGACTCTTGAGGCCATCCGCGACGAACTGGGGCACGATGAAGCTACGATGTTGAGCGTGCTGCTCGATCGTACGGATTCTCCATACTGGATCAAGGACTACAGTCGGGTCCCGAAGACAATGAAATCGACGGTCAGAGACTGGGAGACCGCGTTGCGAGATCCCCCGTTCGGCATCGAGCATCGCTTCGGCCTCGCGTCGAAAACATGGAGCGGAGTGCTTCAACTCATCAGCCTGTTTGACGCCGAGCTGCGCGACGCGGGTCAGCTCGATGTACGCGAGGCAAAGTTAGAGGCGGTGAGGAATGTGGCCGCCGGCCTGATTCGTCTGGCAACCGCCGTCACCGACATGGCCGACAACTACGCTGCCCTCGGTCTCGAGCAGCGACTCGGCGGTGATCTCAAGGACGAGCAAGTGCGGGTGCGCCACAAGGATCTCATTCGAGAGCTCTTGGCGATTTATCGATCAAGTACCCGCTCCACACTGGAGGGGCATGGAGTTGGAAGTTGAGTAGTAGGCTTCAAACCGCCCGGCGACGCCTGGATTTCTGAGGCGAGCTGGCTCGGGAACTTAGCGATGTCTGCAGCCATTGCTCGACCTGCGCCCGCGGGCGCGCAAAATGGCGCTGGCTCTGGCGCCGCGCAATGTCCGCCAGGCCATAGCCCGCGGGCGGGGGCGCACAGAGCACGCGCCGCACGTCCGCGGCGCCGATCTTGATCAGCGCCTCGCCCCGTTCCAGATCGTTGAAGCGCGCGGCGTTGAAATCGCGGTGGAGCTCATCGAACTTCGGCGCGATCGCTGAGCCGTCCTCGGGGCCGAGCCGAAAGGCGGCGAGCGTTCCGGTTGTCGCTAGCACCGCGGCCCGTGTCCGTTCCGAGAGCGTCGCCAGCATCTGCGTGCTGTAGGTCATCGAAACCTGAAACTTGCGCGCCTCGCTCAACAGCGCAGGCACCGAGTTGGTGGCAAAGCGCGGCAGCTCGTCGACGATGAGATGGAAATCGGCGCGCTGGCTGTGCGCCATTCTGGCCCGGGCCAGAGCTGCGGTTCGGACCCGGGCCAGTAACAGCGCCCCCATCAGATGCGCGGCGCTGTCGCCGATCCTGGACATGTCGGCGATCACGATGCGGCGCCCTTGCATGGCATGATCGAGCCGTAGCGTCCGCCGGTGCTGGCCGAGGCAGTTGAGCATGACGGGGAACGCCAAGACGGTGTCGAGGCGGGTCAGAATCGGCTCGATCACCTCGCCGCGAAAGCCGTCGCGCCACGTCTCGAAGCGATCCTCAAAGAAGCGGCGCGTGATCGGATTGCTGACACGCGCTACGACGTCCGACCGGAAGCGGTCGTCCGTGAGCAGGCGGGCGATCAGCGGCAGCGTCGCGTTCGGAACATGGAGCAGCGCGATCACGGCATGCCGCAGCACATTCTCCATGCGCGGCGCAGCGGTCATGCTGTCGAACCAGATGTCGCGCAGCGCAGAGACTAAGGCGTCGGCGACAAAGGCACGGTCGTCGGCATGGTCGCAGTCGAGCACGTTGAACGCGATCGGCCAGTCGCTGTTGGCGATCTCGAGGAACACAACGTGGTTGAGGCGCCACGCCGGGATGAGATCGAGTAGCGCGGCAGCCTCGTCGCCGTGCGGGTCGAGATACAAGAGGCCGTCTCCGCGCGCGATGTCGGCGGCGGCGATCGAGCGGAGCAGCGTCGACTTGCCGACGCCGGAGGCGCCGATCACCGCAACATGCTCGAACCGCTGGACGCGACTCATAGCGAGCGGCACGGCCCCGAAGCCGTTCTGCGCCTCCCCAAGATAGGTGTGGTTCTCCATAGCCCGGCACGGCCGCCGAGGTCACGCGCACAGCATCCTGGGAAATGCAGTTCGGCGGTGACGATTGCAGCAGCCGTAAACGGACGATCAAGTCCGCTGCGGAGCACGTGCAATCTCCCCCCGCTGACCGCGGCACTCCCTCAGGCTATTGTAGCCGAAACCGGCACGGCGGAAGGGCAAGGCAGGGGATTAACGCCATAGCGCCGCCGCTATCGCAGGGTTCCGAATCCAGCGCGACGTGTTAGACTGTCTTCATGATCAAGGTTCTCGAAGAAGCCATCGAGAAGGTGAAGGCGCTGTCGCCCGAGCGTCAGGCCTATGCCGCTGACGTGCTGAAGCAGATTGCCGCGGCCGGCGACGGGACGTACCGGCTCAGCGACGAGGAGCGCCTTCTCGTCCGAGAAGGCCTTGCCGATCTCGACGCCGGACGCATCGTGTCCGACGACGACATGACCAAGTTCTGGGCGCGCCACCGCGCATGAGGGTCGTGTTCGCTGAACGGGCGCGGCGCGACATCGGCGACATCTACGACAGCATCGTCGTTCACAACCCTGCCGCGGCGCAGCGCGTCGAGGATGCCATCCGTTTCGAGTGCGAACGGCTCGGCGAGTGCCCCTATACGTCGATTGCGACGGACGAAGCCAACGTGCGGCGCCTGCCGCTTGCGCGCTACCCCTACACCATCTTCTGCCGCGTCGACGAGGTTCGCGGCGTCGTCGAGATCGCCCGCGTGATTCATGGCGCCCGCGTCCAGGATCTCAACCGCATTCCGGGCGAGGATTGAGCGGCCACGGGCCGCGCGCTTGGACCGGGCGTGCTCCTCGCTCCCAGCTGCGAGGAGCCGCGCCCGACTTCGGACGCGTTCGATAGCCCGCAGCGCCTGCGAGGACTATCGCGACGTGTACGAAAAGGGCACACCACCGCACTCTGGCCCCCCGCCGTCGGCGCCCGCAAAATAAGGAGCCGGCCCTGCCGGCGACTATATTTTGCGCGGCAGCCCGACCCAAATGCCGACAGCCGAGGCGTTAGAAAATCAAGGAGGCCAGAGCCGACTATGATTTTCAACGCCGAGTGCCGCCAGCCGCTTATCAGACTACCGCTGTACTCAGCGGTATGGAGCGGTGGCGGCATTTGGGTCGGGCTGCGCAGCAGAGCGCAGCGTCCCGACGGCGGGGGGCTTTGGCGTTGTCCTGCAAGGACTTGCGTGGATCGCGCGCACAGCCGCGGGATACACGCGTCGTACGGGTGTTTGTACCCGTTGCCTGCGCTATCGGACGCGTGTTCAATACCGCGTATTGCGACGCGTGTCCGATAGGCGAAGAAGGGCAGAAAACGCCGTGCCAGCGACTACTTGGCGCCTTCAGCTGCGGGGTCATTATTGGTCTGCGAAAAGTGTGATACTCTTTACGCAATGGACGACGTACTCTACACGGTACTTCGAGGTTTATTGTCTGGCTTTTTGCTGTCATTATTGTGGCGCTATTCAGGCATCCCCGGAATTAGAGTGCGTTGGAGATGGGAAGACTAGAAAATATGATACTCGATTGTCAAATTTGCGCAGACTTGGTGGCAGGTACCATCACGATCTTGGTGTTGCTTTTATCGTTGCGTTTCGATCGTCGCAATTAAGCCACGCGGGCCTGCCACGAGTCTTCTCGCTGATTGTATTCGTTCTCTGATCTTTCACAGTGTGGAGGTGGTATGATGCGAAACAAGAAGTGGTGGGTCCTTTCCTTGGTTCCTGCTGTGGCCATTCTCAGCCAACCAGCTGACGCTC
>JAKALI010000008.1:23651-27959 GCA_021813195.1 Pseudomonadota bacterium | reverse complement strand
GCCGACTGGCCCGGCACCCGATATGAAACCAAGGCAAAGCGCGAGGGGCGCCGGCCCATTTACCTCACCTATCGCAAGGTCTGATCGTTCCACCCGTGCGACGTGTCGAAAAATCACCCGAAAAGTGCACAAAACGCAAGCTTTTCACTTGCACATTCTGGTGCATCTTATTATTTTAATGATGCTCATGATCATCTCAACTCTTGGGAGTGGGCCCGCAAGGGTCCGCTCTTTTTCTTTTGGGATCCGGGCACCGCATCAGGCAAGTTATTAGTTTCCACGCACGCTCCATGCAGGCCGAGGCGCATGCGCTCTCCGAGCGCTTTTACAAAGAAACCGGATTGGCAGCAACGCTCGCCGGCCTGGTGGAGCCTGTGCTGATCGCGATGGGCTACCGCTTGGTCCGGGTCAAGGTTTCCGGTCGCGATGGCCAAACCGTCCAGATCATGGCGGAGCGACCTGACGGTTCGATGACCATCGACGACTGCGAAACCGTCTCACGCCAGCTTTCGCCGCTGCTCGATGCCCATGACCTGATCGCCGATGCATATCGGCTAGAGATCTCCTCGCCCGGAATCGACCGCCCGCTCGTGCGCGCGTCGGATTTCGAAGATTGGAGTGGGCAAGTCGCCAAGATCGAGCTGAAGGAGCCCGTCGAGGGCCGGCGCCGCTTCCAGGGGACGCTCGAGGGCTTCGAGGATGGCGAGGTTCGCCTGACCGTCGAGTTGGAAGGACTCGGACCTTCGACAATAGGCTTCCCGCTCGATCTCGTCGCCGAGGCTCGTCTCGTGATGACCGACGATCTGGTGCGCGCCGCGCTGGCCCGCGCCAAGACCCAACCGAAGGGAACTTTCGCCGATGGCGTCGAGCCCGGCGATTACGAAGTGGAGGAATAAAAGACATGGGCATCTCAGGCGTCAGCGCCAATCGGCTCGAACTGCTCCAGATCGCCGACGCAGTCGCGCGCGAGAAATCCATCGACCGCCGCATCGTGCTGGAAGCGATGGAGAACGCAATTCAGAAGGCGGCAAAATCGCGCTACGGGAGCGAAAATGACATCCGCTGCGAAATTGATCCGAAGACCGGCGAGACTCGCTTGACCCGCGTTCTGGCCGTTGTCGACAAAGTCGAGAACGAGGCGACGCAGATCGAATTGGCCGACGCCAAGAAGCGCAACGCAGATGCGAAAGTCGGTGATCTCATCGCCGAAAACCTGCCGCCTTTGGAATTCGGCCGCGTGGCGGCGCAGAACGCCAAACAAGTTATCGTTCAGCAGGTCCGCGAAGCGGAGCGTGAGCGCCAATTCGAAGAGTTCAAAGATCGCGTCGGCGAGATCATCAACGGCACTGTGAAGCGCGTCGAGTACGGCAACGTGATCGTCGATCTGGCGAAAGCGGAAGGCATCATCCGTCGCGACGAAATGATCCCGCGCGAGACGCCGAAGTACGGCGACCGCATCCGGGCTTACATCTACGACGTGCGCCGGGAACCGCGCGGTCCGCAGATCTTCCTTTCGCGCGCGCGGCCTGAGTTCATGGCCAAACTGTTTGCTCAGGAAGTCCCAGAAATTTACGACGGCACCGTCGAGATCAAGTCGGTAGCTCGCGATCCAGGGTCGCGAGCCAAAATTGCCGTTATCTCCAATGATTCCTCGATCGACCCCGTCGGCGCGTGCGTGGGCATGCGCGGTGCACGGGTGCAGGCCGTCGTCAATGAACTGCAGGGCGAAAAGGTCGATATCATCCAGTGGAACCCTGACGCGGCGACGTTTATCGTGAACGCCCTCGCACCGGCAGAAGTCTCCAAAGTGGTGCTCGACGAAGATAGCTCGCGCATCGAGGTCGTCGTCCCGGAGAGCCAGTTGTCGCTGGCCATCGGCCGGCGCGGCCAGAACGTGCGGCTCGCCTCCCAGCTGACGGGCTGGGATATCGACATCCTCACGGAAGCGGAGGAAAGCGAGCGGCGCGAAAAGGAACGTCTCGAGCGCTCCCAGACGTTCATGCAGGCGCTCGATATCGACGAATTTATCGCCTCGCTTCTGGTTGCGGAGGGCTTTGCCACAGTTGAGGAAGTCGCCTACGTCGATTTGGACGAAATCTCCAACATCGCCGGTTTCAATGAAGAGACGGCCCAGGAAATCCAGACCCGAGCCCGCGAGTATTTGGAGAAAATCGAATCGGAGCGCGATGCCCGCCGGCGTGAGTTGGGCGTCAGCGACGATTTGGCCCGCATCGAGGGTGTCACTACGGCCATGCTCGTCGCATTCGGCGAACACGGAATCAAAACGCTCGAGGATTTGGCGGATTGCGCCACTGACGACCTCATTGGCTGGACGGAACGCCGTAAAGAAAAAGATGCCGAGCCCGTGCGCCACAAAGGCATCCTCGATGGCTTCGAAATTGGCCGCAAGGAGGCTGAAGACATGATTTTGTCCGCTCGCGTTATGGCTGGCTGGATCGAACCCGCCGCGACCGAGGCCGACGAAGAGGCCACACGATCCAGCGGGGAATTCGACGGCGACGCAGCTGGCGATGACACCGGTTCGCCATAGACCTGAGATGTCTCGTTCAAGTGACCGCAGTCGCAAAGCAACTGAGCTAGGAGACGCCAGAGATTTTGGCGCGAGGTCGATACCGGAATTGGGACAAGGACACGGACCGCGGGAGTGAGCCGGAGCGGACGTGCGCGGTCACGCGCGAGGTTCTGACCAAGGACCGGCTGATCCGTTTTGTCGCAGATCCTGATGGCATCGTAATCCCAGACCTTGGCGCGCGACTTCCCGGACGAGGCGTGTGGGTGACGGCTTCGCGGGCAGCCATCGAAGAGGCTGTGAAACGCAAGGTATTTGCGCGCAGCCTCAAGGCTATGGTCCGCATCCCTGCTGATCTGGCCGATCGTGTCGGCGATTTGCTCGAACGCCGCGCCCTGGACGCGCTGTCATTGGCGAATAAAGCCGGCCTCATCACCTGTGGCTTCCAGCAGGTCGATAGCCTCCTGGACAAAGGAGCCGTTGCGGTTTTACTGCATGCCCGGGATGCCGCTCCGGGTGGTGTCGAAAAACTTAATCGAAAGTTCGACGCCATCGCTCGGGCATGCGGATCTAGGGCCGAGATCGTCCGGCTCTTCACGATCACACAAATGAGCTTGGCCATCGGCCGACCAAATGTGGTACATGCTGCGCTCCAGAAGGGTGGAGCAACCGCAAGATTCCTGTTAGAGGCCGGGCGCGTTGCGCGCTTCCGGCCAGCTGGGCTTGAGGTTGGCAATCGGAGCCAAAATTCCGCGGACGGATTGGCCGACGCCCCGGATTCTAATGGAAAGACATGATGGAAACGAAGGATACGACCGACAAAACAGCCAGACCCGGCGGCACGACCGCCTCCGGTCAGGGCTCAGCCGGTGCAGGGGGGCGCAAGCCCCTTTCCCTGCAGCGGACGGTCGAGTCCGGCCACGTGCGTCAGAATTTTAGTCACGGCCGATCCAAGCCCGTGGTGGTCGAGAAACGCAAGAGCCGCAAGCTCGTGACACCAGGCGCCACGCCCGAGCCCGAAAAGCCGAGTGCCGCGGCACCCGTTGCGCCAGCTGCCCCTGCCCACCGCGAACCGCCCAGACCAACACAACCCGTGACGTCGCGAGACGACTCCCGCGCGGGCGGACTGCGCCAGGAAGAACGTGATGCTCGGGCACGCGCGCTCGCCGAGGCGCGCAAGGCGGAAGAGTATGCGCGCGCTCAGCGGCCCGAGCCCCCCGTCCCGTCGGCCAGCACACCCGCTGCTCCAGCGGCTGTGGAGCAAGCTCCACCGCCCAGCCTTGAGGTCACGGCCGTTCCGGCCACTCCGGAAACACCGGTCGTTTCGGCTGAGGTGAAGCCATCTGCCCCGGACGCTGCGGCCAAGCCAGCGTCAGCATTTCCGCAATCTCGGCCCGCCGTCGGCCCGCGTCCGGCAAGCCCCCAACGCTCAGAACGCGCAGCCGGCGCCGGAGGACGTGGCCCTTCGGGCGGCTTCAACACCGCGATGATGCCGCGCGCCGGTGGACGACCAAAGGAGATCGACATCCCGCTCCCGCGGACGCCGGCAGCCGTCGATCGCGCAACAATCGAGCCGCCTCGGGCCAAGGAGGCCCGTGGCGAACTTCGCAGCCGAGACGCGATTGTCGCGGACGATGAGGAAACGCGCGTCATCAAGCGCGGCGGCAAAATCGTGCGGCAGCCTGTCAAAGCGGCCGCAGAACCGCAGCGGGAGCGCGTGAAGCTCACGATCAACAACGCCTTTGCAAACCAGGAGGAGCGCCAACGCTCGATGGCCG
>JAKALI010000008.1:0-23641 GCA_021813195.1 Pseudomonadota bacterium | reverse complement strand
ACCTCGTGACAAAATCGTGCGCGAGGTGATCATCCCGGAAGCCATCACGATCCAGGAATTGTCCAACCGTATGGCAGAACGGGGTGTGGACGTCATTCGCTTCCTAATGAAACAAGGCGCGATGCATAAGATCACGGACGTGATCGACGCCGATACCGCCGAAATCATCGTTCAAGATTTCGGACATACCCCGAAGCGCGTGTCGGAGTCCGACGTCGAAGAAGGGTTTATCGGCGAGCGCGATACGGACGAAAACCTGAAGGTTCGCGCGCCCGTCGTCACGATCATGGGCCACGTCGATCACGGCAAAACCTCGCTGCTCGACGCCATTCGTGAAACGAATGTTGTCTCCGGTGAAGCCGGCGGCATTACGCAGCACATCGGCGCCTATCAGGTTGCCCTGCCTTCGGGCGACAAGATCACGTTCATCGACACTCCCGGCCATGCGGCCTTCACCGCCATGCGCGCGCGCGGCGCCAAGGTGACGGACATCGTCGTGCTGGTGGTTGCCGCGGATGATGGTGTGATGCCGCAGACTGTCGAAGCCATAAATCACGCAAAGGCGGCCGGTGTTCCAATCATTGTGGCGATAAACAAAATCGACAAGCCGCAAGCCGATCCCACGCGCGTGCGAACCGAACTCTTGAGCCACGATGTTGTGGTGGAGAGCATGGGCGGCGACACGCAAGAAGTGCTGGTGTCTGCGTTAAAGCGCACCAACCTCGATAAGCTTCTGGAGGCCATCCACCTCCAAGCGGAAATGCTCGATTTGAAGGCCAACCCCGACCGCACGGCGGAAGGCATTGTCATCGAGGCTAAGCTCGAACGCGGCCGCGGCCCCGTCGGCACGGCGCTCATCCAACGCGGCACCTTGCACGTCGGCGATATCGTCGTTGCCGGCATTGCCTGGGGTCGTGTGCGCGCGCTCATCAATGACAAGGGGCAGAATATCACGGCCGCCGGTCCCTCGGTCCCGGTCGAAATTCTGGGCTTTGATTCGGCGCCAGAAGCCGGCGATCAGATCGCCGTCGTCGAGAACGAAGCCCGCGCCCGCGAGATTACGGATTACCGCATCCGCAAGCGCCGCGAGACACTCGGGGCGGCCGGCTCAAAGAGCACCCTTGAGCAGATGATGCAGCAGCTCAAAGAAGCCGGAAAGAAAGAGTTCAATTTGCTGGTGAAGGGCGACGTCCAAGGCTCGGTGGAGGCCATCGCTGGCGCGTTGAAGAAGCTTGGCACGGACGAAGTGGAAGCCCGGATTGTGCATTCGGGCGTTGGCGGGATCACGGAATCTGACGTGGCCCTCGCCGCGGCGTCGAAGGCCGTCATCGTTGGCTTCAACGTGCGCGCCAATGCGCAAGCCAAACAAGCTGCAGACGCCAGCGGCATCGAGATCCGGTATTACAACATCATCTACGACCTGCTTGATGACGTGAAAGCGGCAATGTCGGGTCTACTGGCGCCGACCATTCGTGAGGTATTCCTCGGTAACGCGGAAGTCTTGCAGGTGTTCAACATCTCTAAGGTCGGGAAGGTCGCGGGCTGCCGCGTCACGGAAGGTAAGGTCTTGCGCGGCGGCAAGGTGCGCCTCATCCGCGACAACGTCGTCATTCACGAGGGCACGCTCTCGGTGCTCAAGCGCTTCAAGGACGACGTCAAGGAAGTCCCCGCCGGCCAAGAATGCGGCATGTCGTTCACCAATTACCAGGATCTGCGTGAAGGCGACATCATCGAGTGCTTCAACGTGGAGACGGTAACGCGCACACTCTGATCGCACGCACGCGTCGGCACGCCGGCCCCTAAAGCAGCCCGCAGGCCATCCGTCTGCATCAATGCGTCATCGAGGACGTGTCCGGTTCGATTCCGTGACGCGGATGTCAAATGCCCAGAAGAAAAATATCGTCCCCAAAAGGACCTTCGCAGCGCATGCTGCGCGTGGGTGAAATGATCCGGCACCGCTTGGCTGAACTGCTCATTCGGGGCGAGATCCACGATGATGTCTTGGCTTCTCACGTCGTATCGATCACCGAGGTTCGCATATCCCCCGATCTGAAGATGGCGACGGTGTATGTCATGCCGCTCGGTGGCAAAGACACTGCCGCCGTGTTGGCGGCTCTGGAGCGCCGCAAAAAATTCATCCGCACCGAGGTTGCGCACGCACTCGATCTCAAATACGCACCCGACATCCGCTTCCGCGAAGACGAGACATTTGACGAGGTGAGTCGCATCGATGCGTTGCTGCACTCGGAAAAGGTACGCCGCGACGTGGAGAAATAATAACCGCCAGATCTCAAACCGGGCGTGGGTTCGTCCCGGCTCATCTGGCCCGTAACATCCCGATAGCGGTGGAGACATCATGGCACGACGCAAGAAAGGCCAGCCGGTGAACGGTTGGCTTGTCCTGGACAAACCTCAAGGGCTGACGAGCACCCAGGCTCTGGGACGTGTCAAACGCCTCTTTGATGCGCAGAAGGCCGGGCACGCTGGCACGCTCGATCCGCTGGCAACCGGCGTCTTGCCGATCGCATTTGGCGAAGCCACCAAGACCGTCTCGTTTGCCGTAGACGGCGCCAAATCCTACGTTTTCAGTGTGCGGTGGGGTGCGTCGACGGCGACCGACGACATCGAAGGCCCCGTCATCGCGACCAGTCCAGCGAGGCCGTCGGAAGGAGAGATCCGCGCGGTGCTGCATCGCTTCATTGGCGAGATCATGCAGGTCCCGCCGCGCTTCTCGGCCATCAAGGTCGACGGTGAGCGCGCGTACGATCTGGCCCGCGAAGGCGAAGTGGTCGAACTCGAAGCCCGACCCGTCGTGGTCGACGATCTAAGGCTCGTCGATGTGCCCGACCAGTCGACCGCCGTCTTCGAGGCCGATTGCGGCAAGGGGACCTATGTACGCGCGATTGCCCGTGACATGGGTGCATTGCTCGGCTGTCTCGGCCATGTCGCTGCGCTGCGTCGGACCCGTGTCGGACCGTTCTGCGAAGGCGACGCCTGGACGCTCGAAGAGCTGCAGGCAGAGGCCGAAGCCGGCGCCCTGCTCATCGCCGATGGCCCGCTTTTGCCGGTCGATACGGCGCTGCGGGATTTGCCCGAATTGAGAGTGACGCCATCTGATGCCGGCAAGCTGGCTCGTGGCAACTCCGTTCTGATACGGGGCCGGGACGCACCCATTATGAGCGGGATGATGTATGCGACCTGCCAAGGTCAGATTGTGGCCCTGGGCGAAGTGGCACAAGGTGCGTTGCACCCGATCCGAGTCTTCAATCTCGGTTGAACCCCGCCACATCCGCCGGCAAAATCGCGCGGGTTCGGTTCCGAACCATTGACCGCGGGGTCAAGGGGGGCATACTTCCTGGCTGTGGTGTGGTTCGATGCGGGATAATCGAGGGAGTGTACGACATGACGACCATTCGCAAGACAATTCTTGCCGGCGCGATAATCCTTGCTGCCGGGGCCACCGGTGCCGCCGCTGAATGCGTGACCAAAGGGGCCGTTGCCACCTCAAATTCGGAAGATTCAGCCAAGTGGTTCGTCATGGAAACCATGGTGCAGGCCGTCAGCTGGGGCCTGTGGCCTGGGTTCCTGGCCAATGGCAAGGTCGAGGGCTACGACGTCAAGAACGAGCGTTACAACTGCAAGCCGGATGGCGGCTCTGTGACCTGCCGCGGTCAGGCGACGTTCTGCAAAAAGTAGCCAAATCGCCGCCAAACCGAATTGCGCGTCGAAATTTCCCTTCGCCCCCCACTCAGGGGCGTGTATATAGCTGGGCGCAGCGCGGGCCTCGTCGAGGCCCGCGCTGGCATTTGCGACCCGGCTGGACGACATCCCGGCTGAGGCCGTTCATGAATGCGGGAGCCTATTTCTGGCCCCGCCACCACTCCAAACCGAAAGGAGCACCCGATGTCGGAGCTAGCCCCCCACCGGCGGGCCGCTAAAGCGGCCGTCATCAAGGACAATGCGACGAAGGCTAACGATACTGGATCTCCAGAAGTTCAGATCGCCGTATTGACGCATAGGATCAACGAACTGACCGAACACTTCAAAGTCCATAAAAAAGACAACCATTCGCGTCGCGGCTTGCTCAAAATGGTGAGCCAGCGCCGTCAGTTGCTGGATTATGTGAAGCGCAAAGACGCGGCCCGCTACAAGAGCATCATCGACAAGCTCGGCATCCGCCGTTGAGGTGGCGGCCGACGGGCCCCGCCCCGGTTGGACCCCCGCCGTCAGACGCCCCCGAAATTCAACAAAAATGGCCGCGCCGGAGGCATCAGGCTTCTCGGCGCTGGTTGCATTCGTGCTAAAGAGCACGCGCACAAGACGCGACAGCAAGAACCGAAACGAACGAAAGCTGAAACAACATGTTCGATATCCATCGTGTCGAGATTGAATGGGGTGGCCGCACCCTCAAGCTCGAAACCGGGCGCATGGCTCGCCAGGCCGACGCCGCCGTGTACGCTCAGTACGGCGAAACCAGTGTGATCGCCACCGTGGTCGGCGCGAAATCGCCCAAACCGGGCCTCGATTTCTTTCCCCTCACTGTAAACTACCAAGAAAAAACCTACGCCGCCGGCAAGATACCCGGTGGCTATTTCAAGCGCGAAGGACGTCCGACCGAGAAGGAGACGCTCGTATCCCGTCTCATCGATCGCCCGATCCGGCCGTTGTTTGTTGAAGGCTTCAAGAATGAAGTCCAGGTGCTGGTCACAGTTCTCTCCCATGACATGGAGAACGATCCGGACATCCTGAGCATGGTTGCGGCATCGACAGCACTCACGTTGTCCGGTTTGCCTTTTCTGGGACCGATCGGCGCCGCCCGCGTCGGCTACATTGGCGGCGAATATGTGCTGAACCCGATGATCGACGAAATGGGCGAGACAGCTCTCGACCTCGTCGTCGCCGGCACGCATGATGCCGTCATGATGGTGGAATCGGAAGCCAAGGAATTGCCCGAGGACGTGATGCTGGGCGCCGTCATGTTCGGCCACAAGCATTTCCAGCCCGTGATCCAGGCCATCATCAAACTCGCCGAAACTGCTGCGAAAGAGCCGTGGGATATCACCATTCCCGATAAGGCCAAGTATGCCGACAAGGTCAAGGCCGTCGCTGGCGACATCCTCAAGGCGGCATTCTCGACCAAGGAAAAGGCCAAGCGCAACGACCTCGTCGCGCAAGCCAAGGAGAGAGTTTTTGCCGAGATCGAAGTCCCAGACGACCCCGCCGAAAAGGTGCTCTTGGGCGATGCCTTCAAATCGCTCGAGATGGACATCATGCGCGGCGACGTCATCAAAACGAAGCGGCGTATCGACGGGCGCGATCTCGTAACCGTTCGTCCCATCGTCTCCGAAGTTCACGTGCTGCCGCGCGCACACGGGTCCGCGTTGTTCACACGGGGCGAAACGCAGGCGCTCGTTGTGGCGACACTTGGAACCGGGGAAGACGAGCAATTCGTTGACAGCTTGGAAGGAACCCGCAAGGAGCGCTTCCTTCTGCACTATAATTTTCCGCCTTTCTCTGTCGGTGAAACGGGCCGCGTTGGCTCACCCGGCCGTCGTGAGATCGGTCATGGCAAGCTCGCCTGGCGGGCCGTGCATCCGCTGCTGCCGGATCATACGGAATTCCCCTACACAATCCGTGTCGTGTCTGAGATCTTCGAATCCAACGGATCGTCATCGATGGCCACGGTGTGCGGCGCGTCTCTCGCGCTTATGGATGCCGGCGTTCCGCTCAAGGCTCCAGTGGCCGGTATCGCCATGGGTCTCATCAAGGAAGGCGACGACTTCGTCGTGCTCTCCGACATCCTTGGCGACGAAGATCACTTGGGAGACATGGACTTCAAGGTGGCCGGGACAGCCAACGGCGTCACTGCCCTGCAGATGGACATCAAGATCACCGGCATCACAGAAGAAATCATGAAGGTCGCGCTGAAGCAGGCCTACGACGGACGCATGCACATCCTGGGCGAGATGTCGAAAGCGCTCACTGGCGCGCGCGAACAGCTTGGCGAATTCGCACCACGCATCGAGACCATCAAGATCCCAACCGACAAGATCCGGGAAGTGATCGGATCTGGCGGCTCGGTCATCCGCGAGATCGTCGCTGAGTCGGGAGCCAAAATCGATATTTCTGACGATGGCACGGTCAAGATTGCGTCCGCGAACCGAGAGTCGATCGAGAAGGCGCTCAACCGCATTCGCTCCATCACATCCGAACCCGAGATCGGTCAAATTTACAAAGGCAAGGTCGTCAAGATCATGGAGTTCGGCGCGTTCGTGAATTTCTTCGGCGCCAGGGATGGCTTGGTCCACATCTCCCAGCTGACCCAGGGTCGCCCCGAAAGTGTTGGCGAGGTGGTCAAGGAAGGCCAGGAGGTGTACGTCAAGCTTCTCGGTTTCGACGATCGCGGAAAGGTTCGGCTCTCGATGAAGATCGTCGATCAGACAACAGGCCAAGAAATTCCCCGCGAGCCAGGGGAGCCTGATGAAGTTTTTAGTGCCGAGCGGCCGCCGCGACGCGACCGCGAGGGCGGTCGGGGTCGCGATCGTGGACCGCGACGGGAGCGCGGCTGATTGATTCCAAAGCCTTCTGATAACTGGCATGGGCGGCTCATCAGAGCCGCCCTTTTTCCATCGCAGCTTTGGGATCGCACGAATCGTGTGATCTACATCAACTCAAAGTGCTCATGGACACGATCACCTAGAGATGACAACAGGTCCCCGCGCGGCGGATGGGGTGTATTCCATGGTGATAGACTTTCGCACTCAGCGCGAGCGCATGGTCGCTGACCAGATCGAAGGCCGCGGCGTTCGCGATCCTCTCGTAACGGCTGCGATGCGGGCCGTGCCGCGAGAATACTTCGTTGCTCATCACCGGCGCGACGAAGCCTACGAGGATTACCCCATTCCCATCGGCGCCGGACAGACGATCTCGCAGCCGTATATCGTCGGCTATATGATCGCGTGCCTGAACCTCGAAGGTGGAGAAAAAGTTCTCGAAGTCGGAGCTGGATCAGGCTATGCCGCAGCTGTGCTCAGCCGGATTGCCCGCGAGGTCTATGCCATCGAGCGCATCGACTCTCTTGCTCATCTCGCCGTGGCGAACCTGAAAACAGCAGGTTGTACCAACGTGCATGTGCGCTGTGCCGACGGCTCCAAAGGTTGGCCCGAAGCCGCCCCGTTTGATGCCATTCTCGTATCGGCGGGTGCCCCCAAGGCACCGCAGCCGCTGCTCGATCAACTTGCCATCGGAGGACGCCTCGTCATTCCCATCGGCGACGATCCTCGGACGCAAGATCTCGTGCGCATTACCCGCAAGGGCGAGACGGTCTTTGCAAGCGAAACACTGACCGGTGTGCGCTTCGTGCCGCTGATCGGTGCAGAAGGCTGGACCAGCGAGCAGACCTAACTAGCGATATTTGAAGCAGGGTTCCGCATTAGCGAGCGGCGGATACTGGCGATCCTTATCGGACAGGATAGCGTTCTCGGGCGAGATGGGCCATGCAATCCCGAGTGCCGGATCATTCCACAAAATCCCTCGATCGCATTCGGGTGCGTAGGTTTCCGTTACTTTGTAAATCACTTCGGTATCGGGCTCGAGGGTGCAGAACCCGTGCGCAAAACCGGGCGGCACCCACAGCTGCTGCCAATTCTCAGCGGATAACACGGCGTGCACATGCTGACCGAACGTCGGTGAACCGTGACGAATGTCGACCGCCACGTCGAAGATCGCGCCCCGCACGACACGAACGAGTTTGCCCTGAGCGTGGGGGGGCGTCTGAAAATGCAATCCGCGCACAACTCCTGAGACGCGGGAGAGCGAATGGTTATCCTGCACGAAAATGGCATCAAGCCCATGAGCGGCCAAGGTGCGCGCACTGTAAACTTCGGAGAAATAGCCCCGCGAATCTTCGAATTTCGGCGGTGTGATGCGCCAGACATCTTCAATCGTCATTCGTTCGATCATGGTGCAGGTCCCCGAAGTCAATCCCTGCCGCGATCCGCTCGTCGCGGCCGCGACACCCTCACTCGCTCATTACACCTGAACGTGATAGGCCCGTCTGGCTCAGACACATCACAAAAAAGTCCCCGATGCCAATGGCCGTCACACCCCCTGATCCTCTACCTCACCTCGTCGCTCTTGCCATTGACGCGGGTGAAGCGCTGATTGGAGAGCGGGCACGCTTCAGCGGCTGGAGTGCCAAAGCAGATGGAACCGTTGTCACCACGGCCGATGTCGTATCCGAGAAGATCATCCTTGCGGGCCTCGACAGACTTTTCCCCGGAATTGCGATCGTCGCCGAAGAGGCGTACGCGGCAGGACAGGTGCCGGCCGAACTTGGCAATGTTTTTCTGCTGGTCGATCCGCTCGATGGCACGCGTGAGTTTATCGAGGGTCGCGCGGAGTTCACGGTCAATATCGCGCTGATCGAAAACGGCGAGCCGATTGTGGGCGTCGTAACCGCGCCAGCCTTGGACGAAGGCTTTGCAGGCGCCGTTGGGCAGGCGTGGAAGTTTTGTTTGAGTTCCGGCCCAGATCATTATCGCGACCATCCTATTCGGGCGCGGGCTCGACCTGATCGATTGTCGGCCGTCGTCAGCCGTGCCCATGCGACGCCCGAGACTCTGTCTTACCTCGAGCAATTTCCGGTCGCCGAACAGCTCTCGTACGGCTCCTCCCTCAAATTGTGCCGTCTCGCCGAAGGCCGGGCCGACATCTATCCGCGCCTTGGTCCCACGATGGCTTGGGACATTGCAGCCGGACATGCAGTGCTGCGAGCAGCCGGCGGTCACGTCGTGACCATGGACGGCCGGCCGCTCGGCTATGCAGCACCGGGTCGGGGCTTTGAAAATCCGCATTTCGTCGCGTTCGGCGCATGGTCTGCCGACGAAATCGCCGCATCGTTCGCAAGGTGCTCGACACGCTGAGATCGGCCATCACAAACCCGTTCGACGCACACAAGCCCGCGGGCTGCGCCCGCCAGTCCAGCCGGTTGTAAAGTCCCGAAGTCTTCAACTGATGCCCCGATCGTCAGATCTGCACGCGCTGTGATGACGGGCAATAATCGAACAGTGTTCGAAATCAAGCTGGTACGGCCCACTCCGTACTCACTCGCAAAATCGTGAGGGGATAAATTGACTCGGCGCAAGGAATCTCTGGCATTGCGGCGCAAAGTCCACGCGCCGACGGAGCATGCGGCTCGACACCGGTTGGCGTCGGTTCGTCTGTCAAGCGTCGAAATGCGAGGAGTTTCCCATGCCATCGAAATCCGCTGAGACTGAACCCACTCTCACCAGCTTCGAGGAGCAGACAAAAGCTGTATGGACCGCTTGGATGAACATGCAGCGTCCGATGTTTTCCATGATGACGGAAATCAACGGCCGTCTCATTGGTCAAGCACTACGCTTGAACGACGCTTGGATTGGATTTTTTGGCCGCCAGATTGAGCACGAGATCGTCGCCTCACAGCGCTTGATGAAATGCCGAACCGTCAATGAGTTCATGTCAACGTATCAGGATATTCTGCGCAAGGCTCAGGCCGACGTCCAATCGGAGTTGACGGAGATCTCTCGGCTCAATCAGTCCCTCGCTGGAGAGACGGTGGACGCAGTCCGCGCGGGCCTCAACGAAGCCGCCCAAGAGCTGAGGCACTAGCGGCCGCAAAGCCGCCACGATATCCGGCAGTGAGGGCGCCCAGGCCAAATTCTGGTGCGGTCTCGGTCAGCCGCGCGTTGACGGGCTGGAATCTATGGGATTAAGTGCGCCGCCCGGCTGAGCTCCGGGCAGAGGGGTGCCCACGGGGCGCTCTTGCCCCAGTGGCGGAACGGTAGACGCGGCAGACTCAAAATCTGCTATCCGCGAGGGTGTGGGGGTTCGAATCCCTCCTGGGGCACCACTGCGAACGTGCGTGCACCCACTTTGCCAATCAAGCGCATCATCTCAAGCGCAACCTCAACCGGCTTTGTACCGGCCCGCTTTTGTTGCACCTCCTCTCGGTCTCGTGTTAACCCACGACCACTTGCGGAGGATATGGTGCACGCAGTCATTCTTTCAGTAATTCTTGGTCTCGCGACGCTGACGACATCCCCGCGCCCGGCCATGGCCGGGCCCGCGTTGTTGTTCGATCCATCAAACGGAAAACTCCTCTATGCGGAGGATATGGATGACCTTTGGCATCCCGCGTCGCTCACAAAAGTCATGACGGCGTACTTGGCGTTTCGCGAGATCAAGGCTGGCCGCTTGCGGCTCGACGATAAGGTGGTGTGCTCGGAGCGCGCGTTTTCAGAACCTCCATCGAAGATCGGACTGCCAGTGGGCGCGGAGTTGTCGGTGGAGCTGGCGCTGCAATCGCTCATCATCAAGTCAGCCAACGATGTGGCGATCATGCTGGCAGAGAAGATTTCCGGGTCCGAGCAGCAGTTCGTCGCGGACATGAACCGTGTCGCCCGCGAGATCGGCATGACACGCACCGTCTTTGTCAATCCCAACGGGTTGCCTGCGAAAGAGCAAGTGACCACCGCCCGCGACATGGGTCGACTTGCCCGCGCTGTGTTACGAGATTTCCCGGAATTTGCCCCCTATTGGGCCATGACCGACATTCGCATCGGCAAGATCCGTCTGAGCTCGCACAACAGTCTGCTCAAATCGTTCGAAGGCGCCGACGGCATCAAGACAGGCTTTATCTGCGATTCCGGTTTCAATGTCGTCGCCAGTGCGACCCGCGAGGGCCGTCGGCTGGTCGCCGTCGTTCTGGGCGAGCCAACAGGCGGCGATCGCACGGTGCGCGCCGCCAGTTTGCTGGAACACGGTTTCCAGACATATGGGTGGAAGCAACTGTTCAATTCCGAGACGATCGACAACATTCCCGAGCCAACGGTCCCCAAAGCGGTACAGAGCGTGCGACACACGATCCTGTCATGGAGCTGCGGCAACGGACCGCGCAACCCCGCCGTCGACGCCAAGAAAGAGAAGATCAAGTCCGCCAAATCGAAACGGAAAAAGGAGAAGCCGAGCGAGCCCAGGCCGCCTTCGGCTTCAGGACCCAAGGCACCCTAACACGCCTCAGAGCCGTCACCGGCTTCGCGCGTTGACGGAAAGTCCACTCTGCCGGCCGGGCAACTTAACCCTTCGAACCGCGTTGCCGCTTCAAGACCCGCGCTCGCTGGGTTCGCTCCTAGCTGGCGCTGTTTTTGCTTCATTCACCGCCGAAACGAAATGCTCGGAGGCGGCGATGTCAGCCCAATGGCACCCGGATGAGGATGCAACCCCCACACCGCGCGATGTGGAATTCATGGCCGCAGTTCTCGAGGGCCGTCATGGACGGCTGGCTGCTGACGTGGCCGAGTTCTTTGCCGCCTTGCACAGCCATCGCGGCGACGCCGGCCGTTCCTGGGCGTGGTCCGGCGTCGCTGAACTCGTCCGCCGGCGGGAGAGCGAGCGACTGCGACAATCTTCGTGCTGAAATCCCCAGTTAATTCAGTGTTGGCACCATGACGGTCGACCTTGCACACGTCGCTGCGGCGGCGGCTCCGCCATCGCACCCAGGGTCTGATCCCGCTGTGGGTCTCCGCCCGAGCAACAGATAGGCTTATGACATGATCGCGATTGCGCGCTCGACTATCGCGTCGTTCCTTCACGGGTTGGATGCCCGCGCGCAAACGCAGCGCGATGCGATGGCCGCCTTTGGCGTTCGGGTCGCCAGTGCGGCCGTGCTTTACCTGTCCCAGATCGCGATCGCGCGCTGGATCGGCGGGCATGACTACGGAATTTACGTCTTCGTCACCACGTGGGTTCTCGTGCTTGGCGGCCTCACCCACATGGGCCTCAACCTTGCTGTCATGCGACTGCTGCCTCAGTACCGCGAACGGGGCGATTTCGCACACTACCTCGGACTGATCCGTGGCAGCCGCGTGTTCGCTCTCAGCGCAGGCACCGTGGTTGCAGCCATCGGAATGGCTGGCCTCACCCTAATTCCGAATCTCCTGGCCGAACCCTATCTCATGCCGGCCTATCTGGCCCTCGTGTGCGTGCCCATGATGACCTTGTCGGAAGTTCACGACGGCATTGGGCGCGGCCAATCCTGGATGCTAGACGGTCTGTTGCCGCATTACGTGTTAAGACCTGCGCTCGTCCTCACAGGATTACTCGTTGCGCGTCTTGCAGGCCTGCCGATGACGGCCGAGACGGCTGTCGGTGCCGCGATCGTCGCCACATGGGCCGCGGCAACTATCCAGACCATGCTGATCAATCGTCGCATCGCCCAGAGCGTTCCTACGTCTGCAAGATGCTACGACTTTCGTACCTGGATTGCGGTTGCCCTTCCGTTGCTCGTGGTAGCCGCTGCCGAACTCGCTCTCCAAAACACCGACATTCTCGTGATTTCTCACGTCATGACACCGCAGGATGTCGCCATCTATTTCGCAGCTGCCAAGACAATGAGCCTCATCATGTTCGTGCATTATGCGGTGGGCAGCGCTGTCGCCAATCGCTTTTCCACGCTGCAGACGCGTGGGGACCACGAGGCCCTGTCACTCTTCGTGCGCGATGCGGTGAACTGGACATTTTGGCCGTCGTTGCTCGGCGCTGCTTTGATCTTGCTGTTGGGCAAGCCCCTGCTGTCCTTATTCGGCGCCGACTTCACCACCGGTTACACAGTGATGTGGATCCTCGTTCTGGGCTTTCTGGCGCGCTCTTCGTTCGGGCCGGCGGAGGTTCTCTTGAGCATGCTTGGCGAACATCGCGCGTGCGCGGGCGTGCTGATTGTCACAGCGCTGCTCAATCTCGTCCTCAATTTGATGCTGGTCCCACGCTTTGGCTTGGAAGGGGCCGCGACCGCGACCGCCCTTGCACTCGCGGCGGGTGCCATGCTCAACGCCGCGGTGGCCAAGCGTCGGCTACGCCTCCACATCGCCATATGGCGCAACCTGCCAGCGGCGGCACGCAACCGTTGAGTCCACGCCTCAATCAAAGAGGCGCGGCGAGCACGAGTGTCCAGAAGGATTTGAACTCAGTTTTCGGATCCTGGACCAGTGCGAGACCCATTTCGCTCGCGTCCGCCAGCAACAAGTTTTTGTTGTGGCCTGGACTATTCTTCCAGCCCCGCATGACTTCGTCGAAATCGACTTGCCCGGTTCCCACGTTCTCCGCTGCGAGACGGGCCTTATAGCCGGTGCGTTTGACGCGATCCCACGGGTTTGAACCATCCGAACCGTAATGCGAAATGCGGTCCCACTTCGCCAGATCTCGCGAATGCGCCTTCGCGGCTTCGGTCAGCACGGCGCTCAGCTTCAACGGCTTGAGTTTGTGTTCGGCGCGATACTGGTTGATGATATCACGGGCTTTTTCCGGATCCAGATGCGTGGAGGAATAGTCCCGATCGGCGAGCGCACCCTTGGGAGCCACCTCGTAGGAACCGGCAGGCGCCCGATCATCGAGACGGGCAACCCTTTGTGAGGCTGCCGAATTGCTCGGGCGGCTGATCGAAGGCTCTCCGCCAAGTGCCACGCTCGGTGACGTGCGCTTGGACGCCGTTCCCGTAGAACCCGTGTAATTCGATGAGATCGAAGACGGACTAAGGCTACAGGCCGCAACAGCGAGGGCCAGTCCGGCCGATACGACGACGCGATACATTGCATTCACTCCCGCCAGACGACGCGCGGTACACGTTGGGAGCATTTCATAGACCTGTTAACTCGGCGTTAATCGTAAACGCTCTCAAGCCCACGTCCCAAGCTGGGAACAGACCGGGCCAGAGCCGCTTGTTTTCGTATCCGCACGCTTGCGCGCTGCCGTCCCTCGGCGCGCGACGCATTAAGCGGTCGGAAGGTGACGCCATTTGGGCGCTGCGGCGGCGAAAGCTGGTTACAAGCGCTGACAGACAACCTACGGAACGATCCATTTTTATTCCCCATCGGCACCAAGATTTTTCGAACGACTCGCTCAGCGCCGTGGCCCCGGGGCCGCACGGCCCGATCAGGATTGCACAATATGCTCGGCCAGGACTTCCAACCGATTACGAAGTCTCGCAATGTATCGTCCTGACATCAGATGATTCGCGCACCCAGCTCCACGAGGGAGGCCTAGCCCATGCCTGCCAAAGCCCGCGAGGCGCCTCGCGTGAGCGATGCCAACCGGGACATCGATGCCGCTGCTGAACTCGTTTTGTCGCGTATCACATGCGAAGAGGGTGCAACGCGCACCGACATCCTGCGTGATCTGGCACCCTTTACCCAGCATCGTCTCTCGCCGGGAGAATGGCGCGCACGCGCGGATGGCGCGATCGATCTTATCTTACGCAAGAACCTGGTGGCCGAACACCGCGGCCGCCTCACGCTGACGCCTGAAGGTGTCCAGCATGTCGGCTTGGCCCTCGGCTGTGGCGAGAGTCTGCCGAAGACGTGGATCGAGACGCGGAATGTCTGGCTCATCGCCAAGGGTTTGGGTCTAACCGATCTCTCTCCCGCACGGCGTAAGGCTCTGCTTCATCCCGACGGTCTACGGACGCTCATTCTGCAGAACACGTACGGGCTAGCGGGCAAGAAAAATATGCCGGCCGCCAAGTTGCGCGCCCAATTGGCCTTGGTGGCCCTTGAGCGGGCATTCGGCAACAAGATCAAAGCGAGTTTTCACAAGGGCGCCGGGCTGCCGTCCAAGGCCGCGCGCACACTCGCCGGTCAACTGGCTGACCCGCCCCGCGATTTCCCGACAGATGCAAAACTCATTGCCCACCTCGCGGCGCAGGCGGTCGGCGCGCTACAGACTGATGCCGATGCCTTGCGCGAGGCCATTCTGCGCCGGCTCGCAGCCCCGGTCGTCGATCAATCCGCGCGCTCGATCGGGCCCGTGTGCACCCCTCAGCTCAATCCGCCAGCGAATGACCGCGCTCCACCGGCCAATGGTCCTCCGCCACGTCCGGGGCTCGAGGATTTCGCCGCTGCGGTCCTCGACATCGGCGCGCGGACGGCCGAGGGCTGGCCCGGCAATCGCCGCGCCTTCATTTCGGCGATCTGGGAGGCTCTGCGAACAGAGAGGGACGCGTGGGGCCTATCCGAAATCGAATTCAAATGCATGTTGATCGAGGCTCACAAGCGCGGCGCGCTCGTTCTTGCCAATGCCGATCTGCGATCGAAAGATCGTCGCGACGAGATCGAGCGTTCAGCAACGCCCGACCGCAACACAATTTGGCACTACGTCCGTATCGAGGATTGAGCGCAAGCGTCGAATTTCTGCGCCATTGGAATCAATTGGAAACGTCATGGAACATGAAACCGAGACGGCTCCGGGATGGGCTGCCGACGAGTTGGCGAATGCGTTCCAGCATTCGATCACGTGGGAAGATGACATCTGGCGCGCCGATCCCGTCGACGTTCTGGAGGTGCATCGCAAAGCCCGCCAGAAATTTGACGACACCTTAACAGCGATACGCCAAACGCGTGGCACGCCTGGTCAAGCCCGCATCCTGCTGTTTCATGGGCAATCCGGTGCTGGCAAGACTCATCTGCTGCGCGCCCTGCGCACCCAGGCCCACCGCTCGGGCTTGGCCTACTTTGGCTATGCGCAGATGACACCGGACATCACCAACTATGCCGACTACTATCTGCGGCGACTGGTTCATTCGCTGGAAAAGCCCTATGATCCCGATACACCAAGCGAAAGCGCGCTGTCGCGTCTGACCTCGCGATTAGTGTCCGACACTGCAACGCTGCCGGCCAAAGACCTGGAAGAGCTCCGCGAAGCCGCGCTCGACGACCAGGAACTCGCGCGACTCGTGCTTCGACTCGCCGACCACATCGTTTGCGCGCCGAAGTTTGCTGACCAGGAACTCGACATCAACATCGTGCGCGCGTTGCTCTACCTGGAGCGGCGCGACCCACGGGTTGATCAACGCATCCGTCAGTATCTCAATGGCCGCCAGTTGACGCCTCTGGCGCTTGAGGCCGTTGGCGCGCTCGACCCGAATACCGGAGAGGACCGCGCCTTTGAGATTATCACCTCGCTGGGCAAACTGATCTGGACAGTCGAGCGGGCGGCGCTCGTCTTTGCGATCGACCAGGTTGAGGATCTTCGCTTTTTCGACGACGCGGAGGAACGGTTTCAGAAAGCGGTGCGGGACCTGATCCAAATCGCTAATCGACTGTCGAATTCGATCATCATCATTTCCTGCCTCGACGACTTTTATGGCCAGGTCAGGGGCGCGCTTGCGCAATCCTACATCGACCGCATCGAGAAGGCCGGGCCCGTTGCGCTCCTTGAGACCCGCACGCCCGAAGAAGCGCGCCTCATCATCGCCAAAAGGCTTCAACACGAGGCGCAAACAAAGTCGAGCGACTTGGGATTTCCAGATCCGACGCAGTTTTTTGGGCCACATTTCTTTGAAGAATTCGGCGGGCTCTCGACCCGTCGTCTGCTCGAACACGCGCAGGCGCGCCTGCGTGAGAAAGTCTCGGTGGCGGAAAGCGAAAGCGCAGAAGAGGCGGGCGGCTGGGCGGCCACACTGGCTTCTGCCTTGGGTGGGTTCTTCTCGGGACCCGATACCAATGCCACCACGGCGCGGCGAGGCGGGACCTCGGTGAACTACCGCGACCTCTGGGAGCGTTTCCAGAATGCATCTGAGGCGGAAATCCCGTCCGATGATCACGAGCTGCTGGAAATCTTGTCGGCGGCGCTGATGCTGGCACGCGAGGAATGGGGCGACGAACTCGCGGTCGCAACGAAGCGGCTGGAACTGGCCGAAGATCTGCCGACACTCGAGTTGTCCGTGCGCCATCGCAAAACCGGGTTCCACGCTGAATCGCGCGTGTTCTTATGCAATCGCAAAACGCAAGGCGGCGGCCTCAAGCGCCAACTTGACAAAGTGCTGACCTCCATGGCCGGCAAGCCCTGCTTCATGCTGCGCGCCTCCGACTTCCCGCCCAACGGCAAGAATCAGACAGCGCAGGCGATGCGCAAATTCCGCGAAGGCGGGGGACGACAGCTGCTTGTGCCGATCCCTGAGTGGGAGCGTATGATGACGGTGCGCGAGTTCTACGCCCATCACCGCCATGATCCAGGTTTTGGCGGTTGGTTCGAGGATGCGCGCCTCAATTCGGCGACGCTCGTCATTGCTCAACTTCTGCGCCTCGATCTCCTCGGCCGCAGCCTGCCGATGACGCCGACGGAGCCCACGTCCCACGTCAAGCCCCTCGACTTTGCCAGCCCTTCCGCGTCTGCGGCGGAGGCGAAGGCTGCAAGCGTCTCTTCCACCTGGTCGTCGCCTTGGAACGAGGGTGACAGCGAACCGCTGCCCGCCAACGACGACGAGCTGCCACTGTCCGTCATTCTCGATGAAAACGGCAGTTCAGGCGCCAGCATTCTGGCAGGCCGGGAAAGCGGCGCGCGCGCCAAGCCGATTACCCTCAACAAGGATGTGTTGAAGCGGCACGCGGCCGTGCTCGGCGGTTCGGGCTCCGGCAAAACAACGCTCGCGTTGTGCCTCATCGAGCAGTTGTTATTGAAGGGCATTCCGGCGGTTCTGATCGATCGCAAGGGCGATCTGTGCTCCTATGCCAACCCGGACGTCTGGCGCGCAAACGACGAGGAGTTCACCGAGCGGCGCGGTGAGCGCGAGAAGCTCGCAGATGCCATCGACGTCGCAGTCTATACGCCCGGGCGTGCTTCGGGCCGACCGATTTCCATCACCTTGTTGCCAACTGGGATCAATGAGCTCCCGGAACACGAACAGCAACTCCTGGCCAATCTTTCAGCAGCCGCCATCGGCGAAATGCTGCATCTGAAAAACTCCGCCACGCACCAGAAGCAATCGGGTACGCTGTCGGTCGCCTTGCGTATCCTCGGCACCCGGCACAGCCGCGAAGTGACGCTTGCCGATCTCATCGCCCTCTTGGAGGACGAGGATCCGGAGCTGACAGATCTCACTCAGCGCATGGACCCCTCGGGCAAGATCCGCCGCGATCTCGTCGCGCAGCTCGACAGCTTGCGCCACCGCAATTCGGCGCTATTCGAAGGCGGCGGCGAAAGTCTGCGCATGGATAGTCTGCTGGGACTGGGACCCTTCGCGCGCGCTGGCCGCACGCGCTTGTCGATCATCTACACCGGTTTTCTAGGCGACAACGAGAACATCCTGTTTTGGGTGTCGCAGTTCCTGTCAGAAGCCCTGCGCTTCTGCCAACGCAACCCAAACGACGAACTCCAGGCCGTGGTGATGTTCGACGAGGCAGATCTCTACATCCCCGCCAACGCGAAACCGGCAACCGCCGAACCGCTGCAAAGCCTCTTAAAGCGCGCCCGCTCCGCAGGCCTCGGCCTAATGCTCGCCACCCAGTCACCGGGTGACCTCGATTATAAGAGCCGCGACCAGATCACGAGCTGGTTCATAGGTCGTGTGCGGGAAGATACGGCTTTGCGGAAATTGAAAGCCGCTTTCCAAAGCGAGAGCGGGCTCGATCCTGCCGCCGTTCTACCGGGTCAGACGGTGGGTGAATTCCACTTGGTTCAAGAGGGTCTCGTGCGTCCGATGAAAGCCCAACGCTCACTCATCGAGGCCGAGCAGGTCCCCTTCGACCGCATCGAACAACTGGCCCGTGAGACCAAGGGACAGGACGAGAAGCAGCTCCGGCTCTTTGATGTCCGGTAGAAATTGATGTTCCGAGTTAATGAGGAACTATGGGCCCACGTCAGAAAGACCCGTATTTTCCGAATCTTACCCTGCTTTGCTGCGCTGCGACATCACGTTCGCTTTCGCGAGATCACATTTTGGCGGAAATGTGAAAGGTCCGATCCAAGACGAAAGTCTTAGTGTACACATAATCGTGATTGGTTGTGCCGCTGGGGCGTGATGGCACGAAGCCGATCGGAATAGTCGTCCGGTTAGGAGCGAAGGGAGCCGAACCGGAGACGCGTAGCCGGGCAGAAGGACCGGCGTGAGTTGAGCGGGGTATGTGTTATGACGGCAGGCAAGTCGTTCGTTGTACTGGTGCTGGCCAGTTTGTTGGGACCAGCTGTCGGAGTAGGGCTCTTCGTGCTCCTCAACGCCTATTAGAATTTGGATCCTTCATCACCGATCTCAAACCTCGATCGCGGCGCCAGCCTAAGCGAAGGGATACTCTGGCAGCCCGCCCTAGGGGTGCGTGTTTGCGTGGTCTGAATTGACAGATTCCATGCCCGAACTCATAGCTTTTTAGCGCGGTCTTCCGGCTATAGGTCAACACGCGCAGTAGGCTGTTGAGGTCGCTGGTCCCGTGAATTCAGCTCTTAGCGTCAACGATTGCTTTGCCAATTCTGCCGCGTTGTTGAGCCACGACGCGGCCGTCGCCACGCTGCGCGCGCGTCTCGCACCCGTGACGGGGGTCGAGCGCGTGTCCCTTTGGGAGGCCTCAGACCGGGTTGTGGCCGAGGCCGTGGATGCGCCGCTTCCGGTTCCCTTTCACACCAACGCTGCAGTCGACGGTTACGCTTTTGCTGCCGACGAAGCCGCCAATGGACCCGACGGAACACGTGCGATCGTAGGCCGCGCCGCCGCAGGCCATCCGCACCCGCTCGCTCACATTCCCGGAAGCGCTATCCGGATCCTGACCGGTGCCGTTATGCCTCAAGGGACCGACACGGTTGCCATGCAGGAGGACGTCACACTCAGCGACGATGGCCGGTTCGTTCGTCTGCCTTCGAACCTCAAACGCGGCGCTAATGTTCGCCAAGCTGGAGAAGACATCGCGCGCGGAACACGCGTGTTTTCCGCCGGACACCTGTTGCGGCCTCAGGATCTTGCTGCGCTGGCTTCGATGGGGGTGCAGCATGTCGACTGCCGCAAGAGACTGAAGGTGGCAATCTTGGCAACAGGAGACGAAGTGCGCCCAGCGGGTCACATGCCGCTTGCCATGGGTGAAGTTTACGATGCCAACTCACCGATGTTGGCCGCACTCGCACGGTTGGCCGGCGCGAATGTGACCATGCTCGGCATTCTTCGCGACGATCGCGCGATCGTGGAATCCACACTGCGCGATGCCGCGCGCGATTTTGATGTCGTGCTCACAAGTGGTGGTGCGAGCCGTGGCGAGGAAGACCATATCGCCGCTGTACTGGACAAGATTGGAACGCGGCATTTCTGGCAGATCGCCGTTAAGCCCGGACGCCCTATGATGTTTGGGCAAGTGGGTCGCTCGATCGTCGTTGGCCTGCCCGGCAATCCCGTCGCCGTATTTGTGTGCTTTCTGATGTACGTCCACCCGATGTTGCGACGGCTTGGTGGCGCGCCATGGCCCGAGCCGCGCCGATTTTTTCTCCCTGCGGCTTTCGAAGTTCCCGGACGCAAGCTGGGGCGGCGCGAATTTTGGCGCGGCGTGCTTCACAGTGGACCCGATGGATTGTCCGTCGAAAAATTCCCGCGCGATGGTTCGGGGCTGATCACGGGCTTGCGGGTGGCGGATGGCCTCATCGATATCGCAGAAGATCTCAGCGAGGTACGACGCGGGGATCGCGTGGCCTTTATCCCATTCTCGGAATTCGGTATCACCCCGCAATCGCTTGCTTCGCAATCTGGCGATGATTTAGCGAGTTGAGGTCCGCCCGCTTTGCTACCAGTAGCGGGGGCACCGGCAGGATAGCGCAGCGGACCTCTTTTCGGGGGGACGACCAGGAGGGCGGTTAGGTCCTCCCCCGTCATTGGCGCGCCCTCGATCCTCGCCCGTGCGGGAAAGCTCAGATCAGCAACGCACCAAGTTCTCCTATTGGCCGGCGCGTGCACCGAACCCTTTCGGGGCGGGCCGGGCTTGGCGGTTGCGCCTGCCTCAGGGAGTTCTGTCTCGGTTAGCTCCTCAAATCCATGCGTCAGACCCTCAAGCTGCCTTGAGCGTTCTCATTTATTCGGCTCCCGGGCTGACGCATCCCAACCCTTGCGAATGAAGTAGTCCTCCTCTGTGGGCGACATCGGTGCTCCGCCCGCAAGGCCGCGCAGCGTCTGCTCCAAACTCGCGCCGATCGCACCATGGTCGGCCCCAGCCCCAACTGGCGTTGCAAACCCATTCTCGGCGTTCTCGGGCTCGGCCGGCAGTTGGGAGTGCAAGGTGATGCGCCAGACGCCCCCCGGGTCGCGACATGCCAAGCCTGAAAACGCACCCTCGGCGTCCTGCTGTGAACCGCCAAAATATTGTCGGCAAATCCGTCCGGACTCGTTGCGGAACGTCGCCACCGGACGGATCGTGTCCGACGATCCAGGCCGTCCTGCAATCCCGCCAGCAGGGAGATGTTCGAGAGCCTCTTGCAGGGCGCCATCAGCCACGATCGCGCCACCGTAACTTCTCAGCACACTGCCCCCCTCCGACGAGGACCCGATAAGGCCGCTCGCAGCCCAGCCCGTGCCGATACCTAAGACCAGCATCCCCACATAACCCCAAGCGGGCTGATATGAACCTCCCGACGGCAAGATGCGATCCAAGAGTGCCCGCAGGCCGCCACCACCACTGCCGGCGCTTGACCGCGACGCCGCTGTCTCAGCCAACCGCCCGACTTGGGCGTTGG
Source organism: Pseudomonadota bacterium (assembly GCA_021813195.1). Next base: position 2,134 of record JAKALI010000008.1, on the reverse strand, counting down.
GACTGCTGCCAGGCTCGCGAACTGTAGTGAGCAGACGCTCGGGCAGCGGCAGCTTGAGCAGCGGATCAAACACGACGGGTAGTGCCTTGCGTGTTAGGGTGAACGGCTCAAGCCGCTGGCGTAATTGTGGGTCCGCTGCGAACTCCCGTTCAAGCCAAGCCACCTCTTCGGCGGACAATTCGCCATCGACGTATGCCATTAAGATGTCGTCAGGAACGTGAACCATGGGCCCGCTCCTGTATTGGGGATTGCGGCAAGCCGCCATCAGCCAAGAGATGCTGATAGAGGGACTGCCTCGCCCGTGATAACCGGCTCATGACCGTTCCGATCGGAACACCGAGCACACTCGCGGCTTCCTTGTAGGACAACCCCTCCACGCAAACCAAAGCCACCAGCACCTGCTGCTCCTGCGGGAGCTTTTCGATACCCTGCCCCACGGCTTCCAGCGTCAGACGAGATTCCGTGATGGCCCGGCCGTCGTCGCCTCCAACGCCCATCGCCTCATCGAGATCCAGATGGGCGCCGCGAATTTTGTCGCTGCGCTTGCGGTCGATCCAGATGTTTTGAGCGATGCGGTACATCCAACTCTCGAGCTTGGTGCCCGGCTCCCACTGATCCAGCCGCGCCAGCGCGCGCTCGCACGTGTCCTGTACGAGGTCGTCGGCAGCATCCATATTGCGCGTAAGCGCGAATGCGAACCTGCGCAAACGTGGCAGGAACACGATCATCCGGGCTCTTATGTCATCCGTCACGGAATGCCCTCTCCGCGGCGCTTCATGACAAGAACGGACGGCACCGCTCGATATTCCGCCCGATCATAGCTGAGGCTGATCAGCCACGGGTGGGCCGCAAACAGGCCGAGGCCGCGCCACATTGGCCCGCTAGCACCTTTGACCGGCTCACGGGAAGCCCCTTTACCGCGGCCGGGGTGTTTCCCGGATCGTGTCCCGACCCCCTCCGTGCGAGTGCATTGCGTCGATGTTGGTTCTGCACAGAGCGTTGTTCTGGTTGCTGGAAAGCGTCGTCCGGTTCCCGGTCCTCGCGTGGCGGTTCGTCATTGAGTGGGTTGCCTTCAACCCACGGCTCGGCCCGTTGCGTCACGTCGTTACCGCCGCCCTTTGTTATGTCGTCTTTGCATTGTGTCTGGTCTATGTCATCGCTCCCATACGTGGCCTCGTCGGCCAATATACCGTCGCCGAGAAGCTGCGATATGACGCCGAACGATGGCTTGCGACGGCCATTTATGACCGGGAAGGGAGTTTCGTTGGAACGTTTGACCCGCGACTCGACAGCGTTCGTGACGTCAACTATACGGACCGCTCGATCGAAATTGGCGATTACACAGCCAATCCCGATCATAAATCGATCCCTGTCAAGGATGTCCCGCCCCATTACTGGCAATGCCTCGTTTATCACGAGGACCGCTATATTGGCACGTGGCTCAATCCGTTCGGCATCGATCTCCTCGGTGTCCTCAAAATCCCCGTCTCCACGCTGCAAAGAACGCTCGCAACGGGCCGCCCGGCGATCGGTGTGGGCGGCTCCACGCTGCCCATGCAGTTCGTGCGCGTGATTTACAAAACGCCACCCGACATCCGCGAAAGCAGCCTTGAAAAACTCCGTCGCAAGTTTGGCGAATGGTGGCTTGCTCCCGTCATCTATCGCGAGCTGACACGAGGCGGAGATGATTCCGGCCTGAAACAATGGGCGGCCAACCATATTTGGCTGGCGCAGCGCACCGGCGGCTCACCGCTCCACGGTGTCGAAGTGACGAGCCGCATCGTCTTCGGCAAGGACGCGAAAGACTTGAGTACAGCCGAGCAATTCGTGCTGGCCTCCGCTGTCAACAAGCCGATCATCCTTATGGCGGGAAGCGAGCGGTTGAATGAGGTGCGTCTCGACCGTTGGCGCTACATCACCGAAGTGCGTGCCCGCACGTGCGCTGAGCGACTGATCGCGGACGAAACCGAGAAGGCGGCGGTCGTATTCGAGCTCATCAGCCTGGCGGCCGGCCCGCCCGATCCCAAGGTGAAACCGCGTCTGCAGTCGGCGCTCGATACGTTCGCGCCCGACCGCGCCGCGCGGGCGCAGGCCAACCCCGTCATTCGCGCCAATGCGTTGATGCCATCGGCTC